>JBILCE010000118.1:0-4084 GCA_044353305.1 Paenibacillus sp. | reverse complement strand
GTTTACCGCTGTCAAATCCAACTAAAATGTGACTTGATAGTACCTGCTTGTCTGCAGTTGTAACCGAAACCTGATCCGGTTTAATTGTCAGCATAAATCGGGTAACACCATTGATCCCCCGATAAGGGACTAATCGAACTCGATTTACCCATGTAGAGCTATCCTCGTTCATTTGGGACACCATGCGATCGACATCCATTTGCTTTATGTGGTGAATCCATCGATTAGGCAAAACATGTTGCCATGGCTCCAACTCAACGACCATCACGGGCGTCCGAGTAAGCGGATCATAGAGTTGATTACCAGTATCGATTAGGCCACGACATCTGTAATGAAAGTCACCCACAGCTACCTCTACATTTGCCACAAACCTGGTTGCGGTTTGATGCTGTTTGGTACTCTGAAACATTCGCAAATAAAGCCAAGCCGATATCCCAAACACTCCGATAACAAAAAAGAATTGCGTCTCCAGCCCACCTGTTCGCGTGTTGGTCAAAAACGTCCAAAGTTCAGAGTTCGACATCAACAAATGCGAGATTCCGATCACACCTCCACCAGTTACTAGCGACACAACATAGAAAGAGCCAAGGATTCGGAGAAATATCCGGGGATGTTGCTTGCCGAACGCAATGAAGATCATGAACACGGAGTACAATACTTTTGCTACAAAGGTATAAAGGAACGCTGGGGGAGATAGTACCCAATAGACGACATACAACCCGCCTAGACCGGCTGAAAGCGCAAGCCTCCACATTTTTATCTGTTGCTTAAGAGTCCAAGCTGTGAGAAGCAAGAGCGCTCCATCAATAAAGCAGTTTATCAGGAACAGAAGGTCGATATAGATGATCACGAGATACCCTCCAACCTAACACATGACGCTTGAATGATGGTTGTACTAAGTATAAGACGACCTATTTTCAAAGTCTGTCTAACTGTGCACCCCTAAAGACCTGTTTTTTTGTCGAAAAAATAGGGAAATATGAAAAAAACCGCCTTCCGAAGAGGCGGGTTGTCAGTCATTAGGATATTCTATTCGTTAAAGGAATTTTTGCCCCGATTACGTAAGAAAGTCGGAATATCGAGCTCGTCACCTGCTGGCTGATTAATAAATGGACGAGAGGAACTGTCCTTTTCTCTAGGCACAGAAGGCGAAGTCGGGGTTGTCGGCGTTAAACGCGAAGGCTTCATCGTCATTGGCTTATGATCAAAGCCGGTCGCAATGACGGTTACTTTAATGTCATCTTTCATACCCTCATCAATACTGGATCCAAAAATAAGATTAACTTCAGGATCAGCGGCCGCGCCAACAATTTCAGCGACTTCGTTAACTTCAAACAAGCTAAGATTAAGGCCGCCGGTAATGTTGATGATAATCCCTTTCGCACCTTCGATTGAAGTCTCTAGGAGCGGGCTTTGAATAGCAGCTTTGGCCGCATCAACAGCACGATTTTCACCTTTGCCGTGACCAATACCCATGAGAGCGGAACCGCGCTCGGACATGATGGTCTTGATATCAGCAAAGTCAAGATTGATTACGCCTGGTATCATGATGAGGTTGGAAATTCCTTGAACCCCTTGATGCAATACGTTATCGGCAACACGGAATGCTTCGATCATTGGGGTCTTCTTGTCGATAATTTCGAGAAGACGATCGTTCGGGATAACGATGAGCGTATCCACTTTCTCCCGTAATGCTGCTATACCTTGTTCAGCTTGCAATGCCCGCTTCCGACCTTCGAAAGAGAAAGGACGTGTGACAACGCCAACAGTCAGCGCACCTACTTCTTTCGCAATTTCAGCGACGATTGGTGCAGCACCCGTTCCTGTGCCGCCTCCCATGCCTGCTGTGACGAACACGAGATCGGCTCCACGAAGAGCTTGTACAATCGCTTCGCGGGACTCTTCTGCGGCTTTCTTACCGACTTCTGGGTTAGCACCTGCTCCAAGTCCGCGAGTAAGTTTTTCACCTATTTTTAATTTTGATGTTGATTTTGCAGATTGAAGTGCTTGTGCATCTGTATTTACTGTAATAAATTCTACGCCTTCAATTCCATTCTCGATCATTCGGTTAACCGCGTTACTTCCGCCGCCACCTACTCCAATGACCTTAATTGTGGCGAGCAGTTCCGTATCCAGATCAAACTCCAACATAGCGAATGAAGCTCCCCTCTTATTATATAAATTCGTTAAACCAATTCTTGACCTTCTCTAACCATCCTCTAGATGGGGATGATGCTGAGTGAGACGATTGCTTCTTACTAGTTGAACGCTTAGTTGCGGAAACTGTGCCACGTGAACGTGCAAACTTGTTGATGTAATGTATGATACCGACTCCACTAGTGAACGACGGATCTCTCACACCTATAAAGTCGGGTGAGGCTATACGAACCGAAGTGGCCAATTCAGACTGAGCAACCGCGAGCATGCCCGGCATGGACATTGCTCCACCTGTTAGAACATAACCACCAGGTGCATTGCCGTATCCAAGTCGATGCACTTCGTTAAGTATTAATTGAAATATCTCTTGGACGCGGGGTTCGATAATAAGCGCAAGGTCTTCCTGTGAGTACTGTTTTTCAACATTACTCCCGATCCGCGGTACTTTAAATACTTGATCGGAGGCCGAATCTGCAATTGTTGCACATCCAAATTTCAGTTTTACCCGTTCAGCATGTTCCATATGAGTGTGAAGGCCTACCGAAATGTCATTCGTGATATGATCACCACCGATTAGGAGTGTTGAAGTTGCTGCAATTGTTCCTTCTTCAAACACGGCAATAGTGGTAGAACCTGCACCGATATCCACCAGTACGGTACCAATTGACTTCTCATCTTTCGAGAGGGTCAAATGTCCGGACGCTAGTGACATAAGCACAAGCTGAGGTGCACGCAATCCTGATTTCTCGACAACTCGACGGAGATTATGTATCGCCGTCTTCGCACCGGTAATGATCGTCGCCTCTACTTCTAGGCGAACTCCGATCATACCACGTGGATCATGAATACCGTCAAGGCCATCAACCACATACTGTTTTGGGACAACGCTCACAATTTCTCGTTCAGGAGGGAGTGCAATCACTTTCGCAGCCTCAAGCACACGGGTAATATCCTCTTCACCTATCTCACGATCATCATTCGAGACAGCAACCACACCTCTGCTTGATAGCAGTCCGATATGAGTTCCTGAAATCCCCACATAAATGTCAGAGATTTGAATGCCTACCATTCTCTCGGCATGATCGATAGCGTTCCGGATTGATTGTACAGTCTGATCGATATCAACAATAGCACCTTTGCGAATTCCTTCCGAATCGGAGGACCCAACCCCTACTATATGAATGGCTCCGTTCGACACTTCGCCGATAATCGCGTGGACCTTGGACGTACCAATATCTAGACTGACGACCACATCGTTATTACTCAAAACCATGGCACCTCCATTCAAACTTATGTCATTTCATTTGACGCTAATTAGTGTTATTCAACGTTAGAAGGGTTTTCCCTCTTTTATCTACTTATAAAGTCAATATTATCATTAATGCGAATTATTGAGTAGACTTTTTTAGCGATTTTTGGTTGTTTTGTCGGATTCCTTCGAATTTTGTCCGTCGACATTTGTCGAAAAGCCAGATGAACGGTCCTGCTCAAGCATCGTGATTAAACCCGTGTTTATATTTTTTTCTTTGGTCGATCTTACAATATCTCCTAACAAGGGCATTTTGACCGATAATAATTGAACACGAGTCGATACTTGAAATTGGGAACGGGTGTACATTTTAATCCGATCATCCCATGCAGCTGATGGATCAGGAATGATTTCTGAAATATCCGACATGTAAGGATCCGGAATGGTCGCCAATATTTCGCAAAGTTTTTGCTTCAGCGGATCATTGTCTTTCCAGCCCGTTAGCAAAGGCTTGTCCATTGGAATCTTTTGACCATCAATCGGTACAAGGTTACTGTTGCTTAACACTGCAACAAACTTGCCGTCATCCGAAAGCTGAAAGGCAACTCGCGGAAATTCCGTTACTTCAACTCGAATGACACTGGGAAAATGTTTCGTTATGCGAACCTGTTGCAAGCT
>JBILCE010000091.1:0-4792 GCA_044353305.1 Paenibacillus sp. | reverse complement strand
GGAGATTTTTGCACGTCGTGGCGTGGAAGTGACGATGGATGAAGCCAGGGGCCCAATGGGCTTACTTAAGAAAGACCATATTCGCGCATTGTGTAAAATGGAGCGGATAGCCTCGGAATGGGAAAGGGTATTCGGGACGAGGCCGACGGAACATGATGTGGACGCCTTGTATGCAGACTTTGAGCCGATGTTGATGAACATTTTGCCACAGTATACGAACTTAATTCCGGGCGTGCTGCCATTGATGGATCGATTGCGTGCAAAAGGATTGAAAATTGGTTCGACAACGGGATATACGGCTGACATGATGCAAATTGTTGCAACAGCGGCTCGTGCGCAGGGATATGAACCCGACTGCTTGGTCACTCCCTCGGAAACACTGGCGGGAAGACCATTCCCATGGATGATGTATGAAAATGCAAAGTGCCTAGGCGTGTACCCGATGCGATCTATTGTGAAAGTTGGCGACACGATTAGCGATATCCAAGAAGGCTTGAACGCCGGGGCATGGTCCGTCGGTGTTATAATAGGCGGAAGTGAGCTTGGACTCCGTGAGGATGAGGTAAGCCAAATGGACACGGTTGAATTAAAGAGAAGAACCGATCTTGTGGAACAAAGTATGCGGGCAGCAGGTGCACATGAAGTGATCATGACCATCGGACAATTAGATGAGGCGTTGGAGCGGTTGGAGATTCGAATGAGTGAAGAGAGGGGATTCCATGGGAATGTATGATCGGAATGAAGTACTAGGGGCTTCTGAAAATCCGTATCTGTTGCTTACGCCTGGACCACTCTCCACAACAAAAACAGTCCGCGCGACGATGTTGAAGGATTGGTGCACCTGGGATCATGCCTATCACGAACTTGTACAGTTCATTCGGCATCAATTAATCGAAATGGCTTCCGAAAAATCGGATGTGCTAACTTGTGTGTTGATGCAAGGCAGTGGTACGTTCTGTGTAGAAGCGGTTATCGGAAGCACAATCCCGCAGGATGGTAAGCTCCTCGTGCTCGCAAATGGTGTTTATGGTAATCGGATTGCCTCGATTGCTCGTGTGTTGAACATTCCGCTAGTCGTTCTAGATTTCGATGAAACAGGCGTTCCGGACATTGAGTCTGTAACCCGCGCATTAGAAGACGATCCCGATATAACCCACGTAGCGATGGTGCACTGCGAAACGACGACGGGGATGCTGAATCCTGTTAGGGAAATCGGACTTGTCGTGAAGCGATATAACAAAACGTTTCTTGTCGATGCGATGAGTAGCTTCGGCGGCATAGAGATGGATATGGTGGATTGGGGTATCGATTTCCTAATCAGCAGTGCTAACAAGTGTATCCAAGGGGTCCCAGGCTTTGGCTTTGTGATCGCTCGCCGCAATGCGATTGAAACATGCCGCGGTAAAGCACGTTCTTTATCGCTAGACCTCTATGATCAGTGGCACACCATGGAGACACACGGTGGGAAATGGCGATTTACCTCGCCTACACATACCGTCCGTGCCTTCGTCCAAGCGCTAGAAGAGCTTGAGGATGAGGGCGGGGTTCCCGCAAGGGCTAGCCGCTATCGTCATAATCAAGCGACATTGGTCGCTGGGATGAAGGAACTCGGCTTCGCGTGCTTGCTTCCGGATGAACTGCAATCGCCCATTATTACATCATTTCTCGATCCGCTTGACGCTGGTTATCGCTTCGATGAATGGTATGCCCGATTAAAACGGGAAGGCTTTGTGATCTATCCAGGTAAAGTCACGAGCGCTCCAACGTTCCGCATAGGCAACATCGGCGACGTTCACAGCACAGACATCGAGCGCCTTATTCAGGCCATACGAGCGACGAGATTTTGGTAAGAAAATAGGAGCTGTTCTCCATTTGCAATAATCGGAGGACAGCTCCATGCCTTTCAAATGCAATTTTAAACTCCTCCACCCATACCCCGTACCCTTCCGCAATTTGGTTTTCCACCGCGACAACATCTAACGGCTCAACCGCAAAGCGAGCAATTTCTCCGCAAGCTCATTCGTTAAACAATCTGCGAAAACCTCGACGGTCTGCGATCGATTTCGGATCGTGATCATACGAATATCTTTCTTTTCGATGCCCATCCATTCGGGGGAGTGCCAGGTTTTGCGACAGAGCAAGTAACGGCCCTGCTGTTCGACTATTCGCCATTTCATGGGATCGGTTCCCTTTCTGTGAGTGACAACTAATGGACGCTAGGCGCGGGAAAGAGTATTTTCAGATGTGAAGATGTTTCTAGATTTATACTCCGCAGGACTTTCAATTAAATACACGAGTTGAAGCAGGTCCGGGGGGTCCCCAACAAAATAGGGACGGTCTAAATAATATTGCTCATGAAAAACCCATGAAGGGATCTCCAATCCATGTATGCTGCTAAGTCTATGAACAGAGGCCGCGATAAAAGCCAAACCCCTCCTATCCAGAGAAGGAATGATCGGCTCATCCCTGATCAAAGCTAACTTACTTTCCTGATTGACCTCACGGTAGAAGGTGTCTAGAAAAATCCCCCAAGCATGCTTGAAATCGCGTCCATACGCCAACTGTTCATGCAAAATAATTTCAAGTGTCATAGAAATAATCCCTGCGCGAATGCAACTGTCCTCATTGATAACAGCTTCCGTGGGATGTATCGTTCCGTAATGTCCAATACCTCACTGGCTTGCTGGAGTCCTAAATGGCGAACTAAAAATTGAGCATCCTCCCGATCCTTACTGTCCTCTCTTGCCGCATAACATTTCATAGCTAAAATATAGTCTGCATCCGCAGCATAGATTTTCAAATTGGAGTAAGTCAGCGCAAGAGTTATCGGAGGTTTATGGTAAAGGAACCCCTTAACACCGTCATTTAACCAATCAGATTGGATGCCTAATTCGTGTGCAACCTCTTGTGCCATTTGATACATATTAGATTTTGGTTCGAATATGGCATCGATATCCCGGGTATATCCTCTACTCCCGAATATAAGACACATGACTGCTCCACCAAATATGACGATTTCTCCGTCTTCACCAGCTTGTTCCAATTTATGATTCAGTTTTACAAAACAAGTTTCCATCAGCTGTTTATCCAAATCCACTTCGCGATTCATTATAATCCCCCTATCCAGTCACTTCGTAAACAGTTGCTTAAATTCACCGTAGCCTTCAGCTTCCAATTGATTCACAGGGATGAATCGGAGGGCTGCTGAATTGATACAATAACGTAGCCCCGTGGGAGCCGGACCGTCATGAAATACGTGACCAAGATGGGAATCGGCTTGTTCGCTCCGCACTTCCGTACGAACCATGCCGTGAGTAACATCAAGATGTTCCTTCACCCGACGGTCTTCCACCGGCTTCGTGAAAGATGGCCAACCGCAACCTGAGTCAAATTTGTCTAGCGAAGTAAACAATGGCTCACCCGAGACAATATCGACATACAGACCGTCCTCATGATGATCCCAAAATTCATTGCGAAAAGGCGGCTCCGTGCCGTTTTGTTGCGTCACCTGGTATTGCATAGGGGTGAGACGCTTCTTAAGCTCCTCGTCTTTCTTTTTGTTCGACCAATGTTCCTTCAGGAATTTCTCGCGTCCCGAACCGACAAAATAGGCCTTATAGCGAACAGGGTTCGTTTTGTAATAATGTTGGTGATATCCCTCTGCAGGGTAGAAAGGCTGGGCAGGCAATAGAGGAGTGACGATTGGTCTATTAAAAATGCCACTGTCTGATAGATCCCGCTTAGACTGTTCGGCAAGTTGCTTTTGCTCTTCATTATGATAAAAAATAGCCGTCTGGTAAGATTGTCCACGATCGGCAAACTGTCCCCCCGGATCGGTAGGGTCAATCGATCTCCAGAAAAGCTCGAGCAATCGCTCATAAGAGAATAATTGAGGATCAAACGTAATTTGGACCGCTTCATAATGACCTGTTGTATCGGAGCAGACTTGCTCATAAGTTGGGTTCACGACATGACCGCCTGTATAACCAGAGATGACATTGATAATCCCCGGTTGCTCATCGAACGGCTTTACCATGCACCAGAAACATCCTCCAGCAAAAGTGGCCAATTGATATGTCGTCATCGAATCACTCATTGAATCACTCATCGAAGTCTCACTCCCTGCAAACTTTTTTCATTTTCGAAATAAATATACCATGAAAAGAGCACTCCTACCTAACGCGAGCGGCATCCTTGATTGGAAGATGTCGTTAGTATACACTGGCTACAAAGTTGAATTAAACAAACAGGGATATCTAATTCCTTTGGACGGGCTTTCCCTTCTGGTTGACTTGCCCACGCGTTCTCGATTTTATGGATAATCAATAACAGGAGGGATTCCCCATGAATCATGTTATTTTAAAAGTTGAAGGTATGTCTTGTATGCATTGTGTCAATAGCGTCGAAGCGGCTGTTAAACAGGCAGGGGGCGTTGCAAAGGTTGATCTCGCCAACAAAACAGTCGCTATTCAATACAATGAAGCGATCGTTTCGCTCGCCACCATTAAGCATGCGATTGAGGAACAAGGCTACGACATACTCTAATGTAAGGTGAGATGGGGTGATGGTGGCGATGAAAACAAAGCAAACAACGCTTCAGATCACAGGCATGACTTGTGCAGCATGTTCGTCTCGCATTGAAAAAGGGTTATCGCGTATGGAAGGCGTCACCTATGCAACGGTGAACCTAGCATTGGAGCGCGCGTCGGTAGAGTATGATCCGTCCCAAGTGGATCCAATCCGGATTGAGCAAAAGATCACAGCACTTGGATATGGGGTATTGCACGCGCCA
>JBILCE010000040.1:0-7242 GCA_044353305.1 Paenibacillus sp. | reverse complement strand
AACTAGAGAAACGACGGGACGCACTCAAATTAATTATATCGGCGATTTTATCGCTTCCCTTGCTGTGGGCTATGGCAGGACACTTCCCTTTTCTCATGTGGATTCCTGTCCCTCCTTTATTCCTCAATGCTTGGGTCCAGCTTGCGCTGGCTGCCCCGATACAACTGATTATTGGCCGACCGTTCTACACCGGCGCTTATAAAGCTTTGCGCAATGGCAGTGCGAACATGGACGTACTTGTGGCATTGGGGACGTCGGCAGCCTTTTTCTATAGTCTCTTTTTGACCTTGCGCGATTTGAATAATGCCCACCATTCGATGCCTGCTCTATACTACGAGACAAGCGCTTTACTGATCACCCTTATTTTGCTTGGAAAATGGTTCGAGGCTCGCGCCAAAGGTCGTTCAACGGAAGCGATTCGTTCTCTCATGAAACTGCAGGCCAAAACGGCGACGGTGATCCGGGGTGGGCAAGAGTCCCGAATCCCGTTGGAGCAAGTGGTCGTTGGAGACATCTTGGTAGTGAAGCCGGGAGAGAAAATACCCGTGGATGGGGAAGTCATGGCTGGTCGTTCGGCCGTTGACGAATCAATGCTGACAGGCGAAAGCCTTCCCGTGACGAAGGGACCAGGTGAGCTCGTTGTAGGTGCTACGTTGAATAAAAATGGGGCATTGACCATGAAAGCAACGCGGATCGGTCAGGATACAATACTCGCCCGTATTATTAAAGCAGTTGAGGATGCACAAAGTTCGAAGGCCCCGATTCAGCGAGTGGCGGATCGCATCTCCGGTATTTTTGTGCCGATTGTTGTAGGGCTGGCTGCTTTGACATTTGCTATGTGGCTTCTTGTGATAGACATCGGCAATGGTGCTGGTGCGTTGGAGAAGGCGATAGCTGTGCTGGTTATCGCTTGTCCCTGTGCGCTAGGATTGGCAACGCCGACATCGATTATGGCGGGTACCGGACGGGCGGCTGAGCGTGGGGTTCTCTTCAAGGGCGGCGAGCATCTGGAGCTTGCGCATCGGGTTGATGTCATCGTGTTGGATAAGACAGGGACGATGACTGAGGGCAAGCCGGTGCTCACGCATATGCAGCTTGAGCCGCGATGGCCCAAGCGGGAGCTGCTCGCCTGGATTGCCGCAGCGGAGCGGGTATCCGAGCATCCGCTTGCGGAGGCGGTCGTCGCCGGCATCGAGGCGCAAGTTGTTGCAACGCCAACAACTTGCGCCACGCCAACGGCGACGCAACAACCAACCGCAACGCACACAACCGCAGCAACGGCTGGTACGCCCCCCGAGGTGGAGGCGTTCGAGGCGTTGCCAGGTTATGGCGTACGCGCTGTCGTTGGCGGCCACTCCATGCTCATTGGAACGCGCAGACTCATGAACGCCAACAGCATCATCTTTCACCAGGCGCTACCAGAGATGGAACGCCTGGAGGCGGAGGGACGCACGGTCATGCTGGTCGCGGTCGATGGTGCTTATGCTGGTCTATTAGCGGTGGCCGACACCTTGAAAGCGTCGACCCCGTCAGCGATTGCCAGCTTAAAAGCACTTGGCTTGCGCGTCGTGATGATGACCGGTGATAACGAGCGAACGGCCCGTGCCATCGCAGAAGCAGCAGGGGTCGACACGGTACTTGCCGAGTTGCTACCTGAGGCAAAGGTTGCCGCATTGAAGCAACTGCAGCAAGCCGGTCATCGGGTGGCAATGGTGGGCGATGGCATCAATGATGCGCCTGCGCTTGCGGCAGCAGATATCGGCATGGCGATCGGGACGGGGACCGATGTGGCGATGGAGACAGCCGATATAACGCTCATGCGCGGCGACCTAAGTGCTATCACAGATGCGCTGAGAATAAGCCGTTTGACAATGCGCAATATTAGGCAAAACTTATTTTGGGCACTAGCTTATAATGGTATAGGTATACCGATCGCAGCCTGTGGCCTGTTGGCTCCGTGGTTAGCGGGTGCCGCAATGGCGTTTAGCTCGGTTTCGGTCGTCCTTAATGCCCTGCGATTGCAACGAGTCGAATAACGAGGTGAATGTGACATATGAAACCAATTAGCCGTCTAGCGTTGTTTTTCTTTGTAGGTATTCTGATCCTTTCTGGTTGTTCAGTGACAAGCCACGACGGACACAGTTCATCGGACGGTAAGGACAGCCACAAGCACGCATCGACCATGACCATGCCAGATAATACGAAGGCTATTTGGACGTTTTCACCAGAAAAACCAATTGCCGGTGGCAGAACGACCATATCGATCCAGGTTCTCGATGAGAAGGGCAAACCCGTTACAGCTTTTGATGAAGCACATGAGAAGTTAATGCACCTTATTGTGGTTAGTGATGATTTATCTTCCTTTGAGCACATTCATCCTACTTATCAGAAGGACGGGCGGTTTGATATAGCATTCACTTTCCCGGTCGGCGGTGGATACCGATTGTACGCTGACTACAAACCAAAGGGTAGCGAGGCAACGTCGAAGTCTAGCCAAGTGACCCTTGCAGGAACGGCACCAGCCCTACAACCGATCGTACCCGATGGAAACTTAACAAGATCTGTACCAGGAGTGAGTGCCTCCTTAAGTCATGACCCGCTAGTTGCGGGCAAACCGGTTAGCCTTACATTTCGACTACATGATGCAAGCACAAACAAGCCGATTACTGATTTGCAGTCGTATTTAGGCGCGGTAGGCCATGTCGTGATCATTAGTCGTGACGGCGAGGAGTATCTTCATGTTCACCCACTAGACGAACGGTCCAAGGGACCGGACGCCATTTTCCAGACGACTTTCCCTAAATCGGGTGTGTATAAAATGTGGGGTCAATTTAAACGCGGAGGGCAACTGTTCGTTGTTCCTTTCGTCGTCAATGTTCCGTAAATTCGAATGATCGTTCATTTCATAGTTAGAAAGGACTGTTGTTGATGTCGACTGAAAAAATTAAGCTTACCTCTTATTCCTCGAAAGGCGGCTGCGGTTGCAAAATTGGGCCCGGCGAGCTTTCGCAGGTGATACGCACGTTGCCTCCGGCGCCATTCGACCCGAATTTGCTGGTGGGATTTGAGACGAGTGACGATGCAGGGGTTTACCGATTATCCGATGATCTGGCGCTAGTGCAAACGGTGGACTTTTTTACGCCAATTGTGGATGATCCATATTCGTTCGGACAGGTTGCAGCGGCGAATGCGATCAGTGATATTTACGCTATGGGCGGCAAGCCGTTAACGGCCCTCAACATTGTGGCATTTCCCATTAAGACGTTGGACAAGCAGGTACTTGCTGATATCCTTCGAGGTGCGGCAGACAAAATGCGCGAAGCTGGCGTTACGCTTGTCGGGGGCCATTCGATTGATGATAATGAGCCGAAGTTTGGGCTTGCGGTGACGGGGACGGTGCATCCGGCGCGCGTGCGAACGAATGCAGGGGCGTGGCCGGGGGATCAGTTGATTTTGACCAAGCCGATTGGGGTAGGTATTCTGACAACTTCGATCAAAAAGGACCAACTTAACGAAGACGAAATGGCGCGGGTTACGGAAGTGATGGCGACGTTGAACAAGTGTGCGGCCGAAACGATGGAGCCTTTCGATGTGCATTCGTGCACAGACGTGACGGGCTTTGGGTTGCTTGGGCATGCATTAGAAATGGCCAAGGGTAGTGGTGTCGGTTTGCGGATCTGGTCACAGCAAGTCCCTGTTCTCCCACGTGTGAAGGAATTGGCTGAGGCAGGCTTTGTGCCGGGTGGAACGAAGAACAATTTCGCCCACGTGGCCGATTCGGTTGACTATGCGGATTATTTGGACCAGATTGATCGTTGGATTTTGTGCGATGCGGTAACATCTGGTGGCTTGCTTATAGCGGTGAACGGAGAACAGGCGGAACACTTGTTACGCTTACTGGTCGATGCCGGCGTAGAGGCGGCAATTGTCGGCGAAGCGGTGCAGGATCATCCGGGACGAATTACCGTCCTTTAGGGGGCATTGCCGTTGTTTTAGAGGCGGACAACCCTGATTTAGAAGGAGCGATTGTATATGTTTCAAGACATAACCGTTAGTGAGTTATTGAAGCTCCAGCAGGACAAACAGCTTTTGCCTATCGATGTACGGTCGCCTTCTGAGTTTGCCGATGCTTCGATTCCGGGAAGTGTCAACATTCCGCTGTTCGATGATGCCGAGCGGGCAGAAATTGGGACGATCTACAAACAGATCAGTATAGATGCAGCGAAGGAACGGGGACTCGAGATTGTGTCGGCCAAGCTTCCTGCGTTTATCCGTGCATTTGCGGCTTATTCCGGTCCGAAGGCGTTATTTTGCTGGCGTGGTGGAATGAGGAGTCGGACGTCAGTGACTCTTTTATCGCTAATGGGAATAAAGGCTTATCGCTTGACGGGAGGAGTCCGTGCTTACCGGCGTTGGGTGGTTGAGACTTTAGAACAGTTGGCGCTACCTGGCCCAGCTTTTATCATTAATGGTAATACAGGATCGGGCAAAACATTACTCCTTCGTCGGCTTCAACAAGAAGGGTATCCCGTTCTCGATTTAGAGCAGATGGCGGGGCACCGCGGTTCGATTTTTGGCCAAATTGGTCTTCGTGCAAATAATCAAAAGACGTTCGAGTCGGAGCTTGTCACTCGATTGGGGCAGCTTCGAGGGGCACCCTATGTGCTGATCGAGGGCGAAAGTCGACGGATCGGGAAAGTGGTGCTACCCGAATTTATCGTCGCAGGCAAGGAGACAGGCACGCAGTTTTTCCTCAACATGCCAGTGGAGCAACGGGTGCAGCACATTCTGGATGATTATCAGCCTTGGCTTCACCAAGAGGAAGTATTACAGGCATTTCGTCATATCAGGAACCGTATCCATACCCCCATTGGCAAAGAAATAGAGACCCACTTGATCGAACAACGTTATGAGCAGGCGATACAACTTTTGCTTGAGCATTATTACGACCCGCGCTATGAGCATGCGATCCAAGAATATACAGGTGAGCGTATAATAGTGAACGTCAACACTGTAGATGAAGCGATCGAAGCAGTTAAGCGTCATTTGGCTAGTATAGCTTCGTTGGTCAATGAAAAGGTCCAATCATAATAAAGTGATTTAGTAACAGATTTGTAACAAGAATAGCCCTTTTGGGCTATAGAAGTCTGGCCTCTTTTTGGATAGACTGGTTGAGGAATGAAATCACTCACCTATGAAAGTAATTGGAAGGGGTTATCGAAAATGAAAAAAATGGTTATGTCAGCTGGTGCTTTGCTTGTCTCAATGATGTTGTTCGCGGGGATTGCCAGTGCACATGTAACGGTACTGCCGAAGGAAGCGACGGCAGGTTCGTATGAAGTATTTACCGTACGTGCCCCGTCTGAGAAAGAAGTGGCCACGGTAAAGGTGGAAGTGAAAATTCCAGCTGATGTTGATATTTCGCGTTTCGAACCAAAGCCAGGTTGGAAGTATGATGTAACACGCGACGATAAGAAAAAAATTACGAGTGTAGTATGGACAGCAACCGGTGATGGTTTATCCGCAACCGAGTTTGGCGAGTTCAAAATGCAAGGAAAACTTTCGGATACTGCGAAAGAACTGTCGTGGAAAGCTTATCAAACTTATAAGGACAATTCAGTAGTCGAGTGGACCGGCGCTTCCGATTCGAAGACTCCTGCCTCGGTAACGGCCGTTAAAGCGAAGCCGGCGAGTGCAACTACTGATAGTCATGGCCACACTGCTGATCATGCAGAGGACGACGAAGCGACGGGTGACTCGAAGGCGAACTTTTACCTCTCGATCACAGCTTTGGTCTTAGGTCTAGTTGCTTTAATCATATCATTTACGAAAAAAGCAAAGTAATCTTGTAGCCTGAACAATAATGGAATGCAAATCGAAACATAGTCGAATAAAAGCCGTATGAGGGAAACGCGTTAAGCGGTCGAACTTGTGCGGTTTTTTGCTAATATTCCGTCGTGATAAGCGGAGCACCTATGGTAAGGCGTTGTATACCGGTAGTTGAAATATGATGCAATGCCACTTGTAGACTGATTCTTCGCCCGCCGCTTTGTACGGATTGGTATAGTGACGGGGCATCAAAGGAGACGCTTAGAGTACGATCATCTGTGTAGCGCTCACGTTCCATTGCATGAAAGGCGGTTGTGGCATCGAGCAACAGAGATTGGCGTTGCCCGTCTGTTTGAACCTCATGTTCTAGGGATCCTTGAACGACGACATTCCATTTGACGGGAATGCCCAACTCTTCTAATGTTCGCCCTGTAGACAATTGCCATTCCAATAGCGCTTCACGATCCATACGGTTATCCGTATCCAGACGAATGATCACAAAGCGTGAATTCTTATTTTCACTACCGGCAACTCTAACAGACATCCGAACGTGTGAGGAAGTGGCATCCGATTTATAGACTCGACCTCCCAGTTCTGTCTCCTCTGTTACTATCGCTCCATTAGCAAGAGCCCCTATTGCTGCATAAACGGTTGCCGCCAGCTGGCGGCCTTCTGTTGCTAATTCCGCCGGTCCATTGTAATGGCCGATCGTTCCGTGCGATCTCAGAGTGATCGTATAACCCGCAGTTAGTGTCTTATCGGAATAGGCAAGTAGTTTCTCTACATCGCCTGTACCAGCAGACTTAGCATCCACTCGTTCTACTAATCGCCCCATCACACCTACTCCTAGTAAAGTTGCACCAATGACTAGAATCGTCGCCTTTTTAACCCACCTTCGCACTCGGTTGCCCTCCATTCTCTTGATCTAGCAACTAGCATGCCCGAAAAAATAGATTCGCAAACGGGTATTTCCATTGAATCCCTTGCCTCTACCACGAATTTATGCCAAAATTTGAACAAAACCTAAGAATCGCGCAACAATATTGTTCCAACAGGAGGCATTCCGATGAAAGACCCTCGACTTACTAAATTAGCTCAAGTGCTTGTTAACGATTCCACGCGTGTCCAACAGGGCGAGAATGTCCTTATTGAAGCATTCGGTATCGAGAATACCCTTGTGAAAGAACTGGTGAAGGCCGTCCGCCAAGCGGGTGGTTATCCGTTCGTTAATTTAAGAGATCAAAGCGTTGTTCGACAATTACTAATAGACGGTGACGAGGAACAGCTTCGTACATGGGCCGACTTTGATACGTATCAGATGTCCAAAATGCAATGCTATATCGGCGTCCGGGGCGGTCAAAACTTGACGGAATTGTCCGATGTCCCGGACGATCGGATGAAATTGTATAGTGG
>JBILCE010000117.1:0-4109 GCA_044353305.1 Paenibacillus sp. | reverse complement strand
AGAGAATACAGTTTTATTGGTTGAGGCGGAAGTAGATGTATTTACTATAATAGTGTTAGACCAATAAGTTGCTTCTTTAATAGCATCTTCAAGATATCCAAATGTCCAATTATCATTTGTATAATTGCCTTGATAGATTCGATATATTTTGTTTCCATTACGAAGCTGGGTTTTGTTATCCGTGGTTAAATTGTCCCATACCCAAGTGTTAGATCGAGTGTCGATAATGTTAGAACGAGCCCACTTACGAGCTTCTGCAATTGCATCATTTAACGACTGAAATTCCCATTCTGGTAATGTTAATTCGCCTTGATAGACGCGAAACGAAGGGTAGTTATTCCAAACCCATCCACCGCTCTGTAAATCACGAATACTTGCAAAGGACCAACGGGAAGCTTCACGTTTCGCATCTTCTAAGTTAGCAAACTCCCAATTTGGAAAAGTCTTATCATATTGATACAAACGGTATCTAGGAAAATTGTTCCACAACCACTCTTGGGTACTAATATTCTCAACACGACTTCTAGCGAATCCCCTTGCATAATCTTCGGCTGATTTGTAATCATAAAATTCCATAAGCATGTTGTCATTTTGGTATACGCGATACTTGCTAGTTTTGTCTAGTGCTAGAGCTGGGATTGACAAAAATCCAGTCATGACAAAAGTGAACAGGGCGATCGCTATGATCGTCTTTTTCAAAAGACACACCTCGTCTCTAATATTTAGGGAATACTAATCTATTAAACGTGTAAAATGAATTAAGGTTGTGATGGAAAATATTCGAAAATTTTATGCGGCAAAAAAACGACTGCCGATCGGCAATCGTCTTTGAATCGATCCTAACATGGGGGTTCTATTCATGCCGGATGTTAGCAATCATTTCATCCTCTATGTCCAGTTCAATATCGCTAGTATATACGCGAACGCTGAATCGTTTTAACATATAATATTCAATGGCTTCAAGCATATTCGCTTGAATTAAGAATTGGGATCGACCTTGAGCAGATACTTCAGCATGAAATCCATGCTCTTCATCCCAGGCTAGTTGTACATTCACTTCACTTGGTTTGATTTGCTTGCGTTCCGCGATGTACATACAGATTGCATTAATGATATCTTGTTCAATCAATTTTGTCATCGTGGATGACGACCTTGATTTTCCCGACGTTTTTGCAACCAGTAATTAATGAGGGAACGAATCAAGATAAAGGCGAAGAATATAGCCATTACATTAACAAGCAATCCTAAGATATTACCAAGTGCCCCGAGGCCACCAAACATTCCACCAAATAACATTCCAGCTAATCCACCGACGAGCATGCCCTTCATGAAACCACCGCCGCTAAAAAATCCTCCTCCAGTTGCTGCTGTACCAGTTGTAGCGTTTGTCTTGCTGGAGTTCACACTATCTGTCTTAGATACTGAAGAATTAGGCTTGGTAGGAGTAGTCTTGAAACTGCCACTTGGTGCTTTATAACTTCTCGGTTTTGCTTCAGCAGCACCCGCTGAGAAAGCGAATACGACTACACATGACATTAAAACGATGAACCATTTTTTCATAAGTCTCCTCCTGTATATATTCGTAGTTAGTTTATAAAAATTAATACGAGCAAAAGAGCCAAAGGTTTCATTTATAATAAGAGTAAATGTGGCAGACTTAAGATTTCATTGCTACAATGGGGTCAACTCCTTTTCTTCCAGATTGTGAGGTATCCGATGAATAAATACCCAGACCCTTATGTGACATATTTGATTCATTTTCATGTAGAACGAGATTATTTCGAATGTCATGAAGTATTAGAGGCATATTGGAAACAAACTACAGGCAGTACACATTCACTAATTTGGCATGGACTAATCCAAGTGGCTGTTGCCCTTTATCATGAAAGACGGAATAATCGTAAGGGTGCTTTAAAAATGTTATCTTCAAGCATCAACAACCTAGCCGATGAGCCACTCCATGAGATAGGAATTGATCGAGCTAATTTTATACAAAGATTAAAGGAAAAACATACATTACTTCAAAACGATATAGTGAATGATTTTGTTGACATCGATATTCCAATTGCGGACTCTCAACTGTTGGAGCTTTGTAAGGTCGCTTGCCAAAATCGCGGTTTAGATTGGGGGAAGCAAAGTGCGAAAATTGACGAATATTTATGCAATAAGCATACATTGCGTGACCGATCAGACGTTGTTCGAGAACGGGCAGATCGGTTAAATTCGAAACTGAAGATGGGGGAGCAGCAATGACGCCACCTCTTAAAATTGCGATCGTCGACGATGAACCGAATATTGTCGAAGTAGCGCGACTATATCTTGAACATGCAGGCTTTATGCCTCTTACATTCAATATCGGTAAACCAGTTCTTGAGTGCATAGAGAAGGACGAGCCTGCTTTAATTTTGTTAGATGTGATGCTACCCGACATTAGCGGATTTGATTTGTGCCAACAGATTCGCAAATTACCAACCGAGAAGTCACAAATTCCGATTATCTTATTGACTGCAAGAGGAGAATCTATGGACAAGCTACGTGGCTTTAACTCGGGGGTAGATGATTACATAGTTAAGCCATTTGATCCTAATGAGTTGATTGCACGAGTGAAGGCGATTTTAAGGAGATCAGCGGTTGGTACGAGTCGAAATTTAGTCGAACAGGCTTCAATTTCAAAAAGAAAATGCTTGGAATTTCAACACTTAATGATTGATCTTGATCAGTATAAAGTAATTATAAATGGGCTGCGTGTGGACTTAACTCCTAAGGAAATTGAATTGCTCTACTTTCTCGCGAGCAACAGTGGACGCGTCTATACACGTGAAGATTTACTCATTCAGGTTTGGCAGTTCGATTTTAATGGCGGTACACGTACGGTAGATGCACACGTAAAAAATCTTAGAAAAAAACTTGGCACCCATGACGATTGGAGCATTCAGACCCTGTGGGGAATCGGATATTCGTTTGAGGTGAAAGAGCGTGCTTAAACATAAGCTTCAAAGTTTATATATAAAAATATTCCTATCGTTTCTAGCCACATGTGTTTTATTTTTTGTAGCATTGGCTGTTTTTTGGAATACATTTTACGCACGTTCCTTCTATCAAGAAAAAAGGGAATTCATGGAGTTGCGTAAAGAAGAACTAGCGCGAGTCTATCAGTTGTACAATGAAGGTTCGCTAGCGACACGCGAACTACGTATTAGTTTGCGAATTATTGCTAAATCGATTAATGGTGAAGTGTGGATTGTTGATTCCAGAGGAACGATTGTTGTAGGTTCAGACAATTCGTGGGAGGGACTAACGATACCCAAGGATCTGGATGAATCGTTCACTTCCGCAATGAATGGGGATCGAGGATTTGTTTCGGTTCGGATCAATCAAGTGACAACTAATTATAAAACAAACTACTACACGCTTTATGATCTTTTGGATAAAGGTAATCAGCCCTATGCGATCTATTTGTTTTCCCCAGTTGATGACATGTTAAACTCACTAATTGCTTTTCGATGGAGTATTTGGGCTCCGCTTACTTTTTCACTTGTTGCAGTTGCTTTGATTCTGTTCATTATCTCTAGAAGACTAGCGGGGCCGCTGCAACAAATGAACCTGTTAGCCCAATCAATTACTGAGGGTGATTTTACAAAACGTGTTCCAGTTCGTGGACAAGATGAAATTGGTCAATTGGCACAAAGCTTTAATCGAGTATTAGGTAGACTCCAGCAATGGGAAGATACCCGACAGGAGTTTTTAACGAACGTCTCCCATGAACTTAGATCCCCGCTCACAACACTAAGAGGACTTATAACGGGGTTAAATGATGGAGTGATTCCGTCAAACCAACAATCCCGTTATTTGGGAATATGTATTGATGAAGTGAAAAGATTGGAGAGACTTGTAAGCGATCTGTTAGACTTAGCTAGGATTCAAAATAGTCCTGATTTATTCCGGCCAACCATATTTAATGCTATTAAAATATCAGAAGATATCATTGATTTAGTAGCCCCAATGATTGAAATGAAAGGACTTTCCCTTGAGGTTTGGGTTCCTGATGAGAAAGAAAAACCCTTATACGTTAATCTCGATAAAGACCGATATGCTCAAATTTTAAACAA
>JBILCE010000116.1:0-4116 GCA_044353305.1 Paenibacillus sp. | reverse complement strand
GTCAGTTACCATGAACACAATAAACAGGCGAGTGGTCCGGAACTTATCCGTCTGATGAAAGATGGGGCAACTGTGGCACTTGTTTCGGACGCTGGTTTGCCGGCCATCTCGGACCCTGGATACGACTTAGTGGTGCTAGCAAGTGAGAATCAAATTCCCATCGTTCCAATCCCCGGTGCTAATGCTGCACTGTCAGCGCTGATCGTCTCAGGATTGTCAACGGAACGATTTACATTCATCGGATTCCTACCTAGAGACAAGAAAGAATTAAAGCTTGAGCTTGAAAAAATAAAGCATCGTCCGGAGACCTTACTTTGTTACGAATCCCCACATCGCTTGGTCAAGACACTAGAGCATATGCTACAAGTTTTGGGGGATCGCCGATTAGCAATTGTCCGCGAACTCACCAAGCGGCATGAAGAAGTAAGTCGCGGCACGATACAGGAGGCGCTGACTCTGCTTGAACAACATCCCCCGCTCGGGGAGTATTGTCTGATTATAGAAGGCAGTGCAAGCGACTCAACAACGTCGGATGATTCTTCTTGGTGGCGCACTTTCTCCGTGGAACAACATGTTATGCATTACGAAAGTCTAGGGGAAAATCGGAAGGAGGCGATGAAAAAAACAGCAGTCGATCGTGGGGTCAGCAAACGGGACATTTATAACCAATTGCTACAGTAGGCAAAAAAAATCCCTAAGAGGCGGAAGCCTTTCTTAGGGACAAAAGGAGATATAAAAAGGTTAGAGAAAACGGTAGGATGAGAAAACTTACTTCGCTTTCTATTATATACTATAATTTTTATTTTGTCACAGGTGAAGGTAGTTCTGATACACAAATATTGCAAACAATTTTTCCTTTGAAATAAGTTACGTTGTCAGCGTTCCCACAGAAGATGCAAGCAGGTTCATACTTCTTCAACATAATGCGTTCGCCATCCACATAAATTTCGAGGGCGTCCTTCTCGCCGATTCCTAGAGTGCGGCGCAATTCAATCGGGATGACCACACGACCAAGCTCATCTACTTTCCGAACAATTCCAGTCGATTTCATCATAAGAAACATTACCTCCTGTATTTAATTTTAATCGTCACAATTCGACAAAATCCTTAGAAATAATCATACCAACGATTACCAAAATAGTCAACTGGGAATAATTAGTCCGACACCTTTGAACACTTCATAACGCCCGAAAACACTATGAAATATAAGCATTTCTAATTTCTTCATTGCAAATCGAGTTATTAAGAATGGGTATTTAAAAAATAAATTTATTAATAATCAAATTAATAATTCGACTTTATTTGACATAAACCTTCAAACTATTTGTCGAAAACATGTCGATTTTTTGTCGAAATCGACATTTATTCGCCCGTCATTTTTGTGATTTGGAACAAGCTTGTCCCGGGACACATTTTAGGATATGTTTGAGAAAGTAGGGGGAGGTTGACGACATGGCCATGTTAACGGAAGAAAAGGTGTTTAAGGATCCCGTTCATAAGTCCATTTACGTGCAGGACCAGACGATTTGGGATTTAATTAATTCTAAGGAGTTTCAGCGACTTCGACGTATTCGTCAATTGGGGACTTCGTATCTTACTTTCCATGGATCCGAGCATAGCCGTCTCTCCCATTCCCTGGGCGTTTACGAAATTACACGCAAAATCATTTCGCAATTTGAGCGCACTGGTTATACCGATTGGCCCAAAGAGGACCGCCTTCTCTGTCTTTGCGCGGCGTTGCTTCATGATATTGGTCACGGCCCATTCTCCCATTCTATAGAACGTACATTTGACATGGATCATGAAGATTGGTCGATTCGAATGATTCTCGAAGACAGTGAAGTAAATCAAATCCTGCGAAAGGTAAGTTCTGATTTTCCTGGGAAGGTCGCTAGTGTAATTAACAAAACATATTCACGAGGGATCGTCATCAGTCTCGTTTCTAGTCAGCTTGATGCAGACCGGATGGACTATTTGTTACGCGATGCTTATTTTACTGGCGTCCATTACGGCACCTTTGATCTAGAGCGGATCTTACGCGTCATTCGCCCGCACGATGGTCATATTGTCGTGAAAGAAAGTGGTATGCATGCGGTCGAGGATTATTTGATGTCGCGTTATCAGATGTATTGGCAAGTGTATTTTCACCCCGTAACGAGAAGTGCAGAAATATTACTGAAGAAAATTTTTCAGCGTTGTAAAGTATTGTATGAGGAAGGGTACGTCTTTCGCTTTCTCGTCGATCCGCTAAGTGATTTATTCGAGCAACACCTCACGGTCGAACAATATTTTAAATTGGACGAGTCGTTTATGCAGATGACTTTCCAACAATGGACTTCTGAGGACGATCCCATTTTGGCTGATCTGTGCAGTCGCTTTTTGCATCGCCGGTTATTCAAATACATATCGCTGGAACAACTCGATGTACCATTAATTGAGCATGTTCGTCAGGTTATGCAAAAAGAAGGCTATCCGCCTGATTACTACTCGGAAATCGATTTCCCAACGGATTTGCCGTATGATGTATATCGCCCGGGCAAACAGGACGAGAAACGGCCCATTTTGTTAATCGATTCACACGGAGCACTCAGTGAGATTTCGACAAAATCCGAGATTATTCGATCGATCAGTGGAATTCATATGGGAAAACATTATTTGTATTACCCAGAAGAGTTTTTATCATCAACCCACCTATCGGATGAAGTAAAGATGCTATTAGGTTTAGGGAAATAAGATACAGTAGGGATCGACAAGAAGGAGCAGAACCGATGTGGACAGATACGCATGCTCATTTGAACGCACCGCAATTTGATGAAGATCGGGAGCAAGTTATCCAACGCGCCCTAGAGGCGGGGGTTACCCGAATTGTGAACATTGGATTCAACCGTGAGACGATTCCGACCTCGCTTGCACTAACGGAGAGGTATCCATTTATTTATTCCGCCGTTGGTTGGCATCCACAAGACGCCATCGATATGCGGCCCGGCGATTTGGAATGGATTGAAGAGTTATGCAAAAAGAGAAAAGTTGTCGCAATCGGTGAAATTGGGCTTGATTATTACTGGGATACATCCCCTAAAGATGTGCAGGATCGCGTATTTCGCGAGCAAATTCGGCTCGCACGCAAGGTAGGCAAGCCTATTATTATCCACAATCGGGATGCACACCATGACGTGGTGCAGACATTACGTGAGGAGAAAGCTGCTGAGGTAGGAGGGATCATGCACTGCTTCTCCGGCAGTTGGGAAACGGCCAAGCTATGCTTGGATATGAACTTCCACATCTCGTTCGGGGGGCCGATCACGTTTAAGAATGCGAAGCAACCGAAGGAAGTGTTAACGAAGGTTCCGCTTGATCGATTACTCTTGGAAACTGACTGTCCGTACCTAGCACCTCACCCCCACCGTGGCAAAAGAAACGAGTCTTCGTATTTGCCGCTGATTGCCGAAATTGCGGCAACTTGCCACGGAATATCACTTGAACAATTGGCGGAGATCACGACCCAGAACGCGATAAAACGGTTAGGATTAAGCTGAGTTTTCTTGTTTTTTATTTTTGAACAAATGAAAAACGGAGTAAATCAGATGATTTATTGCGATTTACTTCGAGATAAACCTTTTTTAATGGGAAAACAATTAATTTACATGGAAAAATAGACTAAAATGACTCTTTTCTCATCACCGACCATCCTTTACACAAATTTAAAATCCGTTTAAGATACAGACATGAACTGAATAGTGCCAAGTCTGTTCCATTTTCGCTGAGTTTCCAAACAAGGAAAACGGGGGAACCAAAGATGACCGGCTTTCGTATGATTTAGTAAGCCGTTCTAGGTTTTAGGGGTGAATCCATTAATTTTTCATGGTAGGGCGTCTCTCACGTCCGAATCCGTCAGCTAACCTCGTAAGCGTAGTGAGAGAGGCAACTGTAATCGGGCTGCATCCTACTTTACCTACATCCAAGCCGCGAGAAGAGTTCCTCTTCTTCTGGCTTGTTTTATTTTTCCTTGTGCTTTTGGATGGCCACAACTCGCAGTCATGTTTAACAGGAGGTGACTACGTCCGTAAGGACAGTTCTCAACTTGGTACGAAAGATTCGCTAATACACATAGTCGCG
>JBILCE010000115.1:0-4141 GCA_044353305.1 Paenibacillus sp. | reverse complement strand
CTCGTAATGGGCCAGAAAAGCCAGCTGATCTGGGATGTTCCTGCAGCTGAGACGTTTCTCGTCAATAAAGTGATTTATGAACTATCGGAAACGCAATATAAGCGCAACCTAGAGGAGTTGGTAGAGCTTCTGCAGATTGCTGATGTCATCCAAAAGCCAGTTCGCCAATTGTCGCTCGGTGAGCGAATGAAGTGTGAACTGGCGGCGTCACTATTGCATCAGCCTGATCTTGTTTTTTTGGATGAGCCGACTATCGGGCTGGATGTTAACATGCAGGAGACGATGCGAACGTTTATCGCCGACTACAATAGACGCCACCAGGCGACGATTTTGTTGACAAGCCATTATATGGCTGATGTGACGGCTTTGTGCGAGCGGGTGATGGTTATCGGTCGAGGAAAGCTGTTATTCGACGGCGGAATAGCACGATTGGTCGAGCGTTATTCGCAAGCAAAGTCTGTGAAGCTGGTATTTGCTTCACCAGTGGATCGGTTCGTGCTGGAGCAAGCGTTAAGTGCGTGTAGCACGAATGTGAGGCTCGTCGAGTGGGAGTCCCAGCGGGTAGAGCTGGAGGTGCCGCGAGACGAAGTGTCGGTCGTGTCGGCGCGGATGTTGACGACGTTTCCGGTGCATGATCTGACGATTGAGGAATCGTCAATGGAGTCCATTATTGCCCAAGCCTATGAAGGTGAAGAGGGAGCGACGAAGTGACAACGAAAGTAGCAACCTTGTGGCGTAAATATGTCGTGCTAATCGGCATCGAATGGTCAGTCATGCTTGCCTATCGCAGTGAAAGTTTGATTTGGATGGTTAGTGCCTTCGTACAGCCGCTTGTCAGCCTTGCGATCTGGCTTTCGATATCCACAGACATGGGACCGTTAAACGGCTACTTACAGGACGATTACATCCGATATTTCTTAGGCGTTCTGCTCGTCGTGAGGCTAACACAATCATGGGATGTCTGGGAGCTGGACCGAGAAATTCGCGAAGGTACATTATCCGCGAAGCTCCTTCGACCGTTTCATCCGATTCATTGGAGCTTGGCACAAAATCTGGTTTACAACTTGTTTTTTGCTGCTTTAATCGTACCCGCCTGGTGTGTACTTGCCTTTTTCATACCATCGGCGAGGTTGCCTGTCAGCTTGATCGACCTGTTGGTCGCTACGGTCACCATCGGGTTTGCAAGCGGTATTCGGTTTTTAATTGGTTACCAAGTTGGTTTGCTCGCTTTCTGGACGAATCGAGCGACCTCCATTTACATGCTTTATGAAGGGGTTCATTTGTTTCTAGCGGGCAGACTGGCACCACTTGCGATGTTCCCTGATTGGGTGCAACGAATTGGAAAAGTGCTTCCATTTTATCTGACCATTGGGTTTCCCGTTGAATTGTTAACTGGCAAAATTCACATCTACTCGCGGGAGGCCTTATTCGGCATCGGATTACAGGTACTGTGGTTTATGGTATTGCTCGTTTTGTTCAGGGTCATTTGGCGAAAAGGACTAAAACAATACGGCGCGGTAGGAGGCTGATTAGATGCAAAAACATCTCAGGCTGTTTCGTGCGTTTTTCCATGCCTGTTTAGTTGAGGAATTTGAATATCGGGCTAATTTGGTCGCTAATTTGCTATCTACCCTATTTTGGTTGGTCATGTCTGTGCTGACGGTCACATTTTACTTTTATCGGTCTCCGTTTATTGGGGGCTGGTCGTATTATGAAGCATTAGCACTAGTTGGCATTTTCAATGCTGTGCACGGTGTGATCGAGTTTTTCTTGCAACCGAACATGAGTAGATTGGTGAGCCATATTCGACAGGGGACGCTCGATTTCGTTCTAGTGAAACCGGTAAGCAGCCAGTTTTATGTAAGCTTCCGCCATCTTGTGTTTTGGAGATTGGCAGATGTGGGATTAGGGCTTGGAGTAATGATATTTGCTGTATGGAAACTTGGGGTACCGCTTCAATTCAACAATTTAACCCAATTTGCTTTGGTGTTCGCTTCGTCACTCGTGATTGTCTATTCCTTCTGGATGGGGATGATGACGATGTCGTTCTGGGCAGTGAAGGTCGATAATTTAGCTCATTTGTTTGGATCGTTCTTCGAGACAGCACGTTTTCCGATAACCGTATACCGAGGTGTGCTTCGATTATTGCTAACTTACATTTTTCCCATCGCATTCATCACTTCATTTCCCGCGCAAGCGGCTTTCGGCAAACTAAGTTGGACACAAGCGGCGATCGCGGTTTTTCTGGCAGCACTGTTCTTAACAATGTCGCGATTTCTATGGAGGATTGCGCTTCGCTCTTACACGAGTGCTAGTAGTTAAATGAATTTACAACGACATAGCTTGAGGAGGCACGACAAGCATGAAGACAACCCAACGCCTGGACAAAATGCTATCACACGCCGGCTTCGGTACGCGCAGTGAAATTAAGCAACTCGTGAAACGCGGTGCTGTCTCCGTTAATGGTAAATCGGTCAAGGATAGTGGACTACAAGTGAATCCGGAACAGGATGAGGTGACGGTGGACGGGGAGCGGGTTCATTTTCGCCAATATGTATATTTGATGTTGAACAAGCCCCCGGGGGTTGTGTCCGCTACGGAAGACACTAGGGATCGGACAGTGGTTGATCTGTTGCCGGCTGAATATGCTCATTTTGAAGTATTTCCGGTTGGGCGGTTGGATAAAGATACGGAAGGTTTGCTGCTGCTAACAAACGACGGGAAGCTCGCGCACCAATTGCTTTCCCCTAAGAAGCATGTACCTAAAACATATTACGCTGAAGTGCGAGGTTTGGTTAACGAGGAAGATCAAGTTGCTTTTCGGCAAGGGGTAACATTAAATGACGGTTATGTCACGCTTCCTGCGCAACTTCAGATTATCACACAAGCGGATGTTTCACGCATTCAGTTAACGATTACAGAGGGGAAATTCCATCAAGTGAAAAGGATGTTCGAAGCCGTTGGCAAGAAAGTCGTTTATCTGAAAAGACTATCAATGGGCAGTCTACGGTTAGATGAGTCGTTACCGCTAGGGTACTCCCGCGAGCTAACTGAGGAGGAATTGGCAGGTTTACTAAATAAAGATTCACAAGATCAAATGGAGTAAGGGGTAGAGATGAACGTGCTTCCATATCAAATCGTTGCTTTAGATGTAGACGGTACGCTGTTGCATGATGACCATCACCTTAGTGAACGAACGAAGCGGACTGTACAACTTGTCCATGAAGCGGGGGCGAAAGTCGTATTATGTACAGGGCGTAGTCTACCAAATTCATTGGCGATTTTGCAAAAGTTAGAGTTGTCCGGTACGATCATCACGAACAATGGGGCAGTGACGATTGACTCATCTACCCGACACGTAGATCAAATATATGATTACTCGCTAGAAGCAATTATGCCTTATTTGTCCTATTGCCGGTGTCGGAATGAGTTGAATATTGACTTGAGCACGCCTACACAACTGTTTGTCGAGCGAATGTCGCCAATCGCAGCACAGATGTACCAGCTTTATTCATTGACCCCCGATTGGATCGATGATTTTAGTCAATTGTCATCTTTGGTGAAGATGTCCATCTATGGGGAAAAAGCTGCGATTGATGATTTGCAACACATGTGGAGCCCCAATCCAGGTTCTCTGTCCCTGATTCGCAGTGGCGATCATTTCATAGATGTCATGCATCCAGAGGCGACCAAAGGAAATGCGTTACAACATTTAGCTACCCGCATGGGAGTGCCACGTGAGCGGATTTTGGCGATCGGCAACTACTACAACGATCAGGCTATGATCGAATTCGCCGGAATGGGAATTGCTGTCGCTAATGCACCAGATGATCTGAAGCAAATCGCTGATTGCGTGACTCTGTCCAATAACGAAGATGGCGTACACTTCGCTTTGGTGGAGCATTTTTTTCGAGGAAACCGTTTATAATGTTATGGCTTGCATAACGGTTTCTTTCAACATATGTTTGTCGGGAGAATCGACAGGTAAAGTTTCAAATAATTCCTTAACTTTTTGCAAATACAAATAATGAACAGCGTAGCCATATTCCAGACATCCGGAGTCATGAATGAACGCCAGACATTCTTGCTTATAAACCAAAAATTGCTCCACAGTGAGCTTCCCCTCATAAAACATACCCAG
>JBILCE010000245.1:0-4152 GCA_044353305.1 Paenibacillus sp. | reverse complement strand
CATTTTGTACAAAATCAGGAAAAGGCACAGTACCAAGAGGAACTTGTTCCCCAAATTGAGGATCAACCAGAAAATAACGATACATTCGAAGATGAATTGTATGATCAAGCCGTACAAATAGTGCTTGAAGCGAAGCAAGCTTCGGTTTCGTTGTTACAACGTAGAATGAGAATAGGGTATACACGTGCAGCTCGACTCATTGATTCAATGGAAGCTAAAGGTGTTGTTGGTCCCTATGAAGGTAGTAAGCCGCGAGAAGTACTTGTATCGCTTGAACAATATCAAGTCAATCGAATAGGATAGTGCAATCCATTTTGTTTATCATCCACTTGCATAGTTAACACCTACCTTTCGAATAATAAGGGTATCGCAATAGTCGATATCTCGAGAAGGAAAGGTTGAGAAGTGGATATGAATAAACGGTTAATATCAATCACTGTTTTTATCATGTTTGTCTTATTTGTAGGGGTTCAAATGAGGCAACAACTTGCAAGTCAAAGCACCTTCAGCAACGCTGTAATTCGTTATGGAGCAACTGGAAAAGATGTAGTAGAGCTTCAGGGGAGACTTCGATTCTTAGGGTTTTATAAAAGTTCAGTCGATGGAGATTACGGTTATAACACACTTAAAGCAGTAAAATGGTTTCAATCTGAATTTGGATTAAAGGCAGACGGAATTGTTGGATCGAAAACGAAACTAAAATTGTGGGAGGCTTCGAAAAGTTGGCGTCCAACTGCTGCAGATGTATCTGGTGGTTCTGGAAATACAGTCAAAGCCAATTACACATCGCCTGCCAAAATTATGGGGTTGTCTGAAAATGATTTAAAACTAATGGCAAATGCGGTTTACGGAGAGGCGAGAGGTGAGCCTTACGTTGGTCAAGTTGCTGTCGCAGCGGTCATTCTTAATCGCATAAAATCAGCAAGCTTTCCCAATACGGTGTCGGGAGTTATTTTTCAGCCAGGAGCATTTACGGCTGTTGCAGACGGTCAAATATGGCTAACACCTAATGCGACTGCAAAAAAGGCTGTTCGTGATGCTTTGAATGGTTGGGATCCGAGTGGGGGATGCATCTATTATTTTAATCCTGTAACGGCAACTTCAAAATGGATTTGGTCACGTCCCCAAGTTAAGACCATTGGAAAACATATATTTTGTATGTAAAGCTGTTCGTTTATCGTAAGATCAAGAAGTAACCGTCGCGGTTGCTTCTTCCATTTATAGAGGAATATAATGAATCAACCTACAGGATTAAAATCAGGAAGGGGCATGACATTGATTTCTCCCGTTTTTGAACGGACTCAAATTGGTAACATAAGGCTTCATGTATTACCCACAGATCGGTTTAAAACGTTCTCTATATCCGCTTATATGGGAACACCACTTCACGAGTCTACAGTCACATCAACAGCCTTAATTCCATTCGTCCTAAGACGAGGGAATTCATCCTATCCTGAAACGAAACATTTTCGCGAAAAATTGGATGATCTATTCGGGGCTAGCCTAGGTTTTGATATTATGAAACGTGGAGATTATCAAATTACACAATTCCGAATGGACATCATTGATGACCGTTACGTTAAACAGAATAGTTCACTATTAGAAGATGGTCTTCATTTTTTTACTGAGACGCTATTTCGTCCTGTTATGAAAGAGGGCGTTTTTTTACCAACCTATGTAGAGTCAGAAAAAAATAATTTGCGCAAAAAATTAGAGTCCGTTATAAATGACAAAGGGAAATATGCAGCTAAAAGATGTCTGGAAGAAATGTGTAAAGACGAGCCATACAGACTTTATCCGTTGGGTAGGATCGAGGATTTAGATCATATGAACTCGGATTTTCTTACTTCCCGATATAATGGTTGGTTAAAACATTCACCTATTGATTTGTATGTGGTTGGTCATACATCCCTAGGTCAAGTTGAGTCCATTATTCGTTCCATAATGGATCCCAATTTCATATCGTTACCGTCGTCTTATACAAAAACTGCAAATCATTATTCAGCCCAAACATTACGTACAGTAATAGAACGATTAGATGTGAATCAAGGGAAGTTAAATTTGGGGATGCGTTTACCCATAACTTATGCAGATGAACATTATGCTGCAGCGCTAATGTTTAATGGGATTTTAGGTGGATATGCCCACTCCAAGTTATTCGTAAATGTGCGTGAAAAAGAGAGCTTAGCTTATTATGCATCGTCCCAATATGATGGTCATAAAGGGATTGTTACTATTTCATCGGGAATTGAGACTGGCAATTATGATAAAGCGGTGGCCATAATTCGCAAGCAATTGGAAGAGATTCAAAATGGAAATATTAGCGAATTAGAGCTAAATCAGACGAGAGCTATGCTATCTAATCAGTTACTTTCAATTCATGATGGTGCATTCGATATTATCGCATTCGATTTCAACAGTTTTATTAGTGGCAAGGAACGATCAATAGAGAGTTTGATCAAAGACATTGATGCCATATCACCAATTCAAATTCAACAAGTGGCTAAAGAAGCGAGTTTGGAAATAATTTATTTCCTAAGGAACGGAGAGGGGGAGTAAAAGATGCAACAAATGCAATATGATCGGATGAAGGAGACATTATTTTATGAAAAGTTAGATAATGGTCTGCAGATTTATGTATTACCAAAGCCTGGATTTCAGAAGACATATGCCACTTTTACAACCTTATTTGGCTCAATCGATAATCGATTTCAAGTTGAAAATGGAGAGATTCATCATGTTCCTGATGGAATTGCTCATTTTCTCGAACATAAGATGTTTGAGGAACCGACGGGTGATATTTTCGCCACATTCGCAACACAAGGTGCCTCTGCTAATGCGTTTACAAGTTTCGATCGCACAACTTATCTTTTTTCTGCGACGGAACGAATTAATGAAAACATAGTAACCTTACTGAATTTTGTCCAGAACCCATATTTTACAGATGAAAATGTAGAGAAGGAAAAAGGGATAATCGGTCAAGAAATCACAATGTATCAGGACCGACCTGATTGGCGTTCCTATTTCGGCTTAATCCAAGCGCTTTATAATATTCATCCCATTAAAATTGACATTGCCGGCACAGTTGAATCGATATCCCATATTACAAAAGAAACACTTTATGACTGTTATCGAGCGTTTTATCATCCTGCAAATATGATATTGTTTATCGTCGGAGGGATTGATGCGGGGGAAATAGTCCAGTTAATCTCGGACAATCAAGCACATAAAGAGATTAATCCGCGGTCTGAGATCAAGCGATATTTTGATCTAGAACCCGAATATGTTAATCAGAAGATTAAGGTAATAGAACTTCCCGTCTCGTTGCCTAAATGGCTTCTAGGCTTTAAGGAATTGAAGAGCGGTTTAAGTGGTCAAGAACTTTTGAAAAAAGAATTAGAAACCAAAGTCATGTTAGACGTAATATTTAGCCCTAGCTCAAGCCTTTACCAGCACTTATATGAAGCCGGGTTAATTTCTGATCAGTTTGGTTATGAGTATCAAGTTACATCTGATTATGGGTTTTCCATAATTGGTGGCGACACAAAAGATACTGAAAAATTGGAACAAATCATTCGTGATTCATTAATAGAAATTCAAAAAGAAGGAATTTCCGAAACAAATTTCGAGCGAAGCCGAAAGAAAAAGCTTGGTGCTTATTTAAGGACATTAAATTACCCGGAAGCTATCGCAAATGAATTTACAAAATATCGATTTAAAGATATAGATTTTTTCCGCGTGGCGGATACTTACGAATCAATGACTTTAGAAGATATCAACAATCGATTGCGAGAGCATTTCGATTGGAACCGTTCAGCTGTTTCGATTGTGAGAAGCCCAATATGAAACCAATTATGAAACCCATTCAACAACAAACCGTTTTAGTCACGGGAGCAAGTCGCGGAATAGGGGCTGCAGTAGCATTGAGATTTGCCAAACTTGGGATGAGGGTAGTTATTCATTACTGTCACTCACACGCTGACGCGATCGACATGGCTAATTCGTGTAAACAACTAGGTGTAGAAGTAATGACGGTACCTGCTGATCTACAATCCAAATCCGACATTCAAGGCATGATGAAGACGCTTGAGAATAGTAATTTTCTACCAGATATTCTTATTAATAATGCAGGTATTTCTCACGTCGGTGTAA
>JBILCE010000114.1:0-4159 GCA_044353305.1 Paenibacillus sp. | reverse complement strand
CGAGTTTGGTGCTCGGAATCCAAAATTAAACCAAATATCAGCCTCGCTCTCATTGCGAAGAGTCTGCAGGCGATCGGGATTATTTATACGCCATGTGTGTTGATTTGTCCCCGTATTCGTCCAAGGTAAACCGAGTTTAGTGAATGCCTGTTTCTGCAAAGCAAGCTCCTGTTTTTCCTGTTCTACGCTCATAAAATTATGAACAAACACATGAGGGAGAATTTGTAATTTCTCTCTTGCCGCATACTCAATGAATTCTTTCAATTGTGTCGTATAAGGGAAGTTCGGATCGTCTATTGGAATGGCATCGCCAAATTGTAGTTGGCCGACGATGAGATCGTCTAATCCATCACCATTGATATCATACCATAACGGAACGGAATTATGGCCGCCCACGAGTGCCTTGGTGCCCATTTGGTTCGCCGTTCGACCTTGGATTGCTCCTTGCACGACCCAATTTCCGGTTGCTCCTTGTCTATACACTTGCAAATCACCCTCGATGTTACCAATGATCAGATCCGCTCGGTTATCCCCATTCATATCGCGAATCGATGGGGCTGCGAATGAAAGGCCTGTTCGAGTGATGATATTGCCGTTGCCAAACATACCAGTCGATGTCCGTCCTGTTCCTGCGAATAAGGTAATATGTCCATCGCCATCACCGACCACTAAATCGAGCACCCCGTCGCCATTAAGGTCACCGATAGTAGGAGTGGCATAGGAAGTGACCCGAATGGCCGTTCCTCCTTGTGACAATAAAGGCACAGGTTCCGCAAATGTAAGGTTGCCTGAACCACGTGATAGCCAGACGCTCCCATTGCCATCACCTATAATGAGATCTGAAATTCCATCACCATTGGTGTCAAATACCACAGGCGTTGCGTAGCCTTTAGCGAGCGTTAGTTGCTTGCCGGAAGGAAGAACGACATATTGCGCGGCTTCGAAAGCATCGGGCGTCTTTACACCTGCCGGTAATGGTTGAGTGGCATACGCTTGATTGGATTGTTTTTGTGCCAAATATACAACTAATCTACCATCAGCTCCACCAACTACTAGATCCTGCTTGCCGTCCCTGTTTAGGTCTGCGAATGTTGGGAAAGCCCGGTAGGGCAACTTTATTTTATCGTCAGCCAGTTGTGCTTCAGCGGAAGGGTATTGCGACAAAGTCAGACGCTTTCCGCCCGCTTCTAAGAAAGCACCGCTGGAATAAAAGGAATTTGCATATTCACCGACAAACTCGGGCTTATCCGCTGTCCCGACATTTAAATGAGTAATAATACCCTCTTTCCACACCTGCCAATCATAGGAGGAACGGATGAGCGAGAACGATGGGATCATATTATACTTCTTTAACAATTCCGACCATTGGATACCTTCTTTGTCGCGGATTGCGGACAATGTCTCAAAATGATTTTGGAATGCCAAAGCAGGGCGGCCGTACGGGCCGAGTACTTTTTCTAGGCTGTAACCGAGTTTTTGTTTAGACACATACGCGAGAAAGGAACTCCTAAGCTGATAGTTAATCGTAGCAAAATCAAAGTTAAAATACGGCTGCATCGGTAAGCCATCTTTAAAGTTAAACAACAACGAGCCTATCCGGGGCTTATGATTGTTGGCATATTGCGTGATGTAGGCGTCAAAACCAGCAGTTGTGTCCATGCCACTCTGCATATCGAAGCCAGTAATGAAGTAACGATTCGGCAGGAAGCCGCTACAGGCGATAACGGACCCTTTTCCATAACGATTCGCACTCATTAGCGACACACCATTCCAATCCGCAAGTGAAACGGCGGTGCTTGGAAGAAAACCTTGGCCCATCTTTAACTCCGGCATGGTCGTGAAATTCACGTGGGTGTTAAACGTTTCTGTGAACAACCGAACTAGCTTCTGCATTTCTTGCAAATTAAAGTCTATGCTGGGATAGGTCAGTTCAATTTTGGTAGCAGGTGAGCTTAAGGGTACGGTTTGTGATGCTCCAATCAATGAGAGAGGAAAGTCATTAACAAATGCGTTTTCTAGAAAAAGATGGCCGCCCTTGCGCACGAACGCTTCTAGCATATTTTTGTTTTGCTTCAATCGGTCAGTTCCCGCAAGACCCACGTCAAGGTATACGGCGTCGTAAGCACGCAACTTTCGCGCAGATACGTCATCGAACGATAGCCGATCCATGGAAACATTGGCAATTAGTGTCTGTTGGAAGTTGCCGTAGGCCGAACCGTCAAATGCTTGACCGTTAGTTACGTACAACATATGAATACGATCTTCGCGTGGCGATCGGAGTAGTAACGCAACGATAAGCAATCCGACGACTAGCCCAGCGATTAGGATCGATTTTTGTAATCTCAATGGGAGTCCCCCATTCTTATCATGCTTTTTCACCTAAAATGTCATTTTCTTTCATTATACCATCGTAGACCCATGTTGATAAAGAAATGGATTCAAGGTTCTAAATTCTGTTAAAATAGAAAAGAAGAAGGTTCATGATGGAGGATGTAACAGATGCGAATAGAAGAAGTTGAATTGCTCGCCCCTGCAGGGGATTGGGATTGTCTGCGAGCGGCGGTGGCGAATGGGGCGGATGCGGTATTTTTCGGGGTGGAAAAGTTTAATGCCCGGGCGCGTGCTCATAATTTCAGGTCAGACGAATTAGGCGACATTATGTCGTTTCTTCATCTATATGGGGTAAAAGGTTTTCTGACTTTTAATATTCTCGTATTTGAGAACGAGTTGGAGGATGCGAAACAATTAATAGAAGCGTGTATAGCTGCTGGGGTGGACGCGGTTATTGTACAGGATCTTGGACTGGTGCGGATGATTCGCGAGTTGTCACCGGATTTCCCGATCCACGGATCGACGCAGATGACGATTACGTCGCCGGAAGCTGTTGAGTTTACGAAGCCTTTTGATTTAGAGAGGGTCGTGCTTGGTCGTGAGAACAATTTGAAGCAGATCAAGACCATCGGTGAGCAGGCAAAGTTGCCAATGGAAGTGTTCGTGCATGGCGCGCTTTGCGTTTCGTATTCGGGGCAATGTTTGACGAGTGAGATGTGGGGTGGACGTTCGGCCAATCGCGGGGAATGTGCACAGGCTTGTCGGTTGCCGTATGATTTGATGGTTGACGGGGTCCAGAAGCCAATGGGCGATGTTGCCTATTTGTTGTCGCCGAAGGATTTGGCAGCAGTGGAGTTGGTTCCGGAGTTAATTGAGGCGGGTGTGACTTCTTTTAAAATTGAGGGGCGGTTGAAAAGTCCTGAGTACGTAGCGAATGTGGTGAGTAAATATCGCAAGGCGATTGATCGCTACATGGCAGGGGAGTTGGCGAAACCGTCAAAGGAAGACATTCGCGAATTGGAGCAGAGCTTCTCGCGAGGGTTTACTTATGGCTTCCTTCAGGGGACTAATAATAAAAAGCTCGTAGAAGGGACATTTCCAAAGAGTCGTGGGGTGTTTCTAGGACGGGTGAAGCAAATTTTGCGTGATGCGGTGGTGTGTGAGCTCGAAGCTCCGTTGAAGCGGGGCGATGGGCTCGTGTTCGACGCGGGGGACCCGACGAAGAAGGAAGAGGGCGGCCGCGTTTACGATTTGCGGCGTAAGGGTGTGAAGTTCGAGGGTGAAGCGCCAGGGGGCGAGATCGAGATCGTGATGGGCCGCGATGCAGTCGATCTGAAGCGGGTTCATGTCGGCGATCGGCTGTGGAAGACGAACGATCCGCACCTCGACAAGCGGTTGAGGGAGACGTTCGAGACGGACAAGCCGTACCGGGTATTCCCGGTATCGGTGAAGGTGATCGGCGTATTAGGTCAGCCGCTACGCACATGGTGGACCGACGAGCTCGTCGGTCACACGGTTTATGTCGAGTCGGAGCTTCCGCTCGTGCAAGCTGAGAAGCGGCCTATGGACGAGGTGCTGTTTACCGAGCAGTTCGGCCGGCTTGGCGGCACCGTATTCGCGCTCGAGCGGCTAGACCTTCAGCTCGATGGCGAGCTGATTGTGCCGATGCGGGAGCTGAATCAGGTGCGCCGCCGCGCCGCGGAGTTGCTTGAAGTTGAGCGCCGGAGGCCGCGTGTATATATGAAGCGAGCGCTCGATGATGTGTATGCGGATGCGGGCATCCCCAACGCAGCGCAACATCAGGGTGAGCTGATCGCGCTTTGCCGAA
>JBILCE010000113.1:0-4204 GCA_044353305.1 Paenibacillus sp. | reverse complement strand
TAACTATTTTTTCTTGTCCCAATTTAAATCTTCTGGTCTAATCAAAATTAACTCTTGCTTTGACGGATTACCGAGGTGATGGTTGAGTAAACGGACTGCCTGTTGGCGAATCGACTTCTCTACTACATTACGGACAAAACGTGCATTACTGAATACATCCTCGCCACCTAACTTCTCTTGCATTAAATGTTGACGTAAGCGAAAAGTAGCCTGAGGGTGAAAACTATACTCCCTCTCCTGTACTAGTGTGTCCGCAATTTGCATCAGTTGTTCAACCGAATAATCAGGGAAATCTAGATGGACAGGAAAACGAGAAGGTAGACCCGGATTCGTTTGCATAAAATAATCCATTTCCTCCGGATATCCGGCTAGTATCAACACAAATTGATTCTTATAATCCTCCATTGCTTTAACAAGTGTGTCAATTGCCTCTTTACCGAAATCTTTTTCACCACCGCGTGCTAAGCTATAAGCTTCATCGATGAACAAAATCCCACCAAGTGCTCGCTTAATTAGATCTCTTGTTTTTACAGCCGTATGACCGATATATTCGCCTACCAGATCAGCTCGTTCTACTTCTACCAAGTGACCTTTCGTCAGGACTCCCATCTGTTGAAATAGCTTTGCAACAAGTCTTGCAACGGTTGTTTTACCGGTTCCTGGATTTCCTTTAAACACCATATGGTACACCTGTGAGGTTGCCTGCAATCCTGCTTCCGTTCGAAATTGACCAACCTGAAGCAATGCATACACTTCGAAAAGCAAAGCTTTCACATGGTCAAGTCCAACTAGACGATCAAACGATTTAAATAGCTCTGCTGTACCTGCTGATGCAACAGACGTTTTGACACTAGTAGCCTGTAAATCCGGTTCCACTGCAGATGACGCCGACTCCAATGTGCGCAATACAATATTGATTTTACCCGAAGGAATGGCGCGCCCCGTATTCCCCTCTGACTTTATCTGTGAGCTCATGCCATACACCTACTTTCAACTGGTGTTATCATGTATACGCATAAGCCTATAAAAAAGTGATGATTCCTCTATTTCACAACAATTGTAATCGAATTAATGATTACTTTCTCGGTTGGTAAGCTTGGACTAGCTTCATTTCCTACCCTGACTGGTGTGGCAGCAATCTTCTGTACGACGTCCATACCATCCGATACTTTCCCGAAGATGGAATAGTTAGGTTGCATATTTAGACCCTTGCTATCTTCACCTGTGCAAATAAAAAATTGACTGCCGTTCGTATTTTTACCCGAGTTGGCCATCGCCACAATCCCTGGCTCATACTTAAATCCGGTATTCAATTCATCTTCAAATTTATATCCCGGACCACCTGATCCATTACCTAAGGGATCACCTGTTTGAATCATAAAGGATTTAATAATTCGGTGAAACACAATCCCTTCATAAAATCGTTCGTTAGCTAAAAACACAAAATTGTTGACCGTTTTTGGAGCTTCTTTTGCATATAATTGAACTGTGAATTTACCTAGGTTAGTATCGAACAGAGCGCTGTATGATTTGTTCTTGTCGACCGTCATTGCTGGTGGTGCGGAGTACGTTTTTCTTGCAACTGAAGGTGAAGTTGAGGCGCTTGGCGATGAAGTCAATTTCGAAGATGGCGTTGGTGATGCTGGTGATGGTGATGCCGTTTCTTTCTGCCCACAGGCGACAACGACTATAGAAAGCATGAAGACTAATATTAATATTGATAATGATTTCTTTTGCATAAATAGTTTCCCCCAGAATGAGCATTTGATTTAAAAATTAATATAGCATAAACCGCCCCGTAGTGCATTAATCTATGGTGTTGTAGAATTTGACGAAACGGTGGGCTTAACTGAAGATCCCTGTACTCCATTCTGACCATTAGCAGGTTGTAGTGTACCATTTGGTGTAGGTGAAGGTGTGCTAGTAGGTGTTGTTGAGCCACTTGGCTTTATGGATACACCTGGTGTTGATTTTGAATTATTACTTGTACTTGGTGATAGGGAACCAGATGGTTTTGGTGATAAGTTTGGACTTTCAGTAGTAATCTTAATTTCCACGACATTTGATTTATCACTAATTGAATTTGTATCCGGATTATATGCGATTACATAATACTGGTAAGTTTCACCAAGCGTAACGGTGATATCGTGCACATCGTCCGAATTTTTGACTTCAAATAAATTTACAAATTCTTTGTCTTTCGGCCCTTTTCGGAATACTTGGTAAGTAGCAGATTCAATCGATATAGGCGTCCAATTTAGTTTTACCCTTTTAAAATTAACCTGGTAGACTGCCTTTAAATCGCTGACATCAGGCAAAGTATCTCCTAACTCCTGTACCCCATCCGGCTTTTTGAAAAACGTGATAGGTGTCTTAGCGAGCGATTTACTAAACACTTCTCTAAAAATGGTCGCCATGCTACCACTACCTACTGTTATAAAATGTTTTGCATCCGTCTTATCGAATCCTTGCCATATTGCAGCAGACCACTCGGGGGTATATCCGGCAAACCAAACATCACGATTGTATTTTTCATACCCTTTAAGATCTAGTTGAGTTGTTCCCGTCTTCCCTGCTGCAGGCCGATTCCCTAAATTTGCATTAGCACCAAGTGCACCAGGTTCTAATACAGCTTGCATTAATTTTGTCGTGTAATAAGCTGTCTTGGGGTTCATTATCTTGATTCCCTTATCTGGCTTATACTTCGCAACTTCTTTGCCATTCGAATCGTTTATTTTTATAATCGCATGGCTTGTGTGCATAACTCCATTATTAGCGAATGCACCATATGCTTGTGCCATTTGGAGGGGACTCGTTCCATTGGTAACAGCTCCTAAGGCAATTGATAGATTATTGTCTTTTTGTTTATCCATCGTGAAACCGAGCTTAGATACAAAATCAATCCCTGTTTTGACACCGATTTGGTTAAGCAACCAAACGGCCGGCTGATTCATCGACTGCTTCATTGCGTCAAACATGCTGACCTGATCCCGGTATTGATTATCCCAGTTGCGTGGCGTGTATCCGTTGTAGGCTTGCTCTTTATCTTCTAGCATGGAGTTAGGATTCCACTTTCCTGATTCAATTGCCGGTGCGTAGACAATTAAGGGTTTAAAACTAGATCCCGGTTGCCGCGCGGGGATAATAGCTCGATTCAAATCCTTACTATTGTATCCTCGTCCGCCGATCATTGCGACAATTCCCCCGTTACGATGGTCCACAATCACCATTGCACTTTGAGCTTTCACACCGTCAGCAGCGTCTTGTTGAAAAAACTTTGGATTATCGTATGTTTGCTCTACTATTTTTTGGGCATTCGAATTCATCGTTGTATAAATGGCATAGCCACCACGGAACAATTTCTCCTCATCGATCTTGTACCAATCGACTGCCTCTTTTATTACATAATCCGTGAAAGTTGCAAATTCGGACCTCCCTCCGACTGGCGGAATGTACTCTATATCGACTGCTTCTGCTCGTTCTTGCTCTGTTATATAACCCTGATCGGTCATTAATCTTAAAACTACCGCTCTTCTCTCTTTCGACTTGGTTGGATTATCCAATGGATTATAGGTAGACGGGGCCTTCGGCATGGCAGCAAGGGTAGCGATTTGCCATACTTTTAATTGTGATAAGTCGGATATACCGAAATAGGTTTTCGATGCTGCCTTGATTCCATAAGCCCTTTTGCCAAAATAAATGCGGTTTAGATACATCGTAATAATCTCGTCTTTGGACATATTGTTCTCAAGCGAGAGCGCAATCGACATTTCCGTTGCTTTGCGGAATGCTGTTTTCTCAGAAGAAAGAAACATGTTTTTGGCAAGTTGTTGCGTGATAGTACTACCGCCTTCAACAGCAGAGAGTTGAATAATATCTTTAACTAAAGCTCGGGCGATCGATAACAAATCTACACCGTTATGTTGATCAAACCGTTTATCCTCTGTAGCAATAAAAGCATTTACAAGCATTTTAGGAAGTTCCTTGTATTCTACGATTTCCCGATTTTCCCGATACAGCGTGTTGACAGCTTTACCTTCAATGTCATAAACGATTGAAGCTTCGCTCATCACCATTTTGTCTTTGTAAGTGGCGTATAAGGTTTGGCCACGTAAAATAATCATTAAATATCCAACAACCCCTATAATGGCACCGACAATTCCTAATATGAACAATCCGAATAGAACCTTTGTCCAACTAAACC
>JBILCE010000112.1:0-4213 GCA_044353305.1 Paenibacillus sp. | reverse complement strand
CATATAGAAAAGGCCTCTGACCGAGGCAAGATTAGGGAAGCGCTCATATAAGGGAGGGTCCTCCGGTGCGTTTACTAGCAGAAGAGGCTTCGAAGGCAGCAACTTCAAACTTTGACTATTTTGATATTTTTGTTATTTTGTTTACGATCGTGATTGCGATAGCAATTGTTCGTGAACTCCGTCGACCTGTGAAGAACAAGTTTGCAATTGGATTCAGTATCATTAGCTTGCTTGTCTTTTTGGTGATGGACGTCGTCATGATTCAGAATTGGCTGGGGTAGGAACGGATATTTACCTTAGTTACGATTAAAAAAAATCAGCCTCTGATGCGCTATTAGTGCATCAGAGGCTGATTTTTTTCAAGCCAGCAGTCCAACCTTAGTAAAAAGACCTCCAACCCTTTAAAAGGGCTGGAGGACTCCGATTAATGTGACTTATTGGTTACACCCACCACATTTGACCGAGTGGCTCTTTGATAAGCACTTGCTGAAGGTTCTGGACCGCCTTGGTAAAGCCTTCGTCAACAGACATGAGACCGTCTTCGTGTTCGATACTGACGACATGGTCATAGCCAACGAGACGAAGTGCGCTCATAATGTCTGCCCATGTTTTGAGATCATGTCCAAAGCCGACCGTGCGGAACTGCCAGGATCGATCAAGCATCTTGGCGTATGATTGCATATCAGTTACACCGTGCTTGTTGGTATTATTATAGTCGATGGAGGTGTCTTTGGCATGGAAGTGGTGAATGGCGCCGGCCTTACCCAGAATAAGTACCGCTTGCACCGGATCGATGCCTTGCCACCACATATGGGAAGGATCAAGGTTGGCGCCGATTACTTCACCCGCTGCTTCGCGGAGACGGAGCAGGGTTGCAGGTGTATGGACTGAGAAGCCGCCGTGCAATTCGAGGCCAATTTTGACATTACGCTCGGAAGCATATTTACCGGTTTCGGTCCAGTAAGGGATGACCTTGTTGGACCATTGCCAGTCAAGAATTTCTTGATAGTCGTTTGGCCATGGAGCGACAGGCCAGTTCGGGTATTTCGCATTCTCATGGTCACCCGGGCAACCTGAGAATGTATTGACAACAGGCACTTCAAGTTTTTGGGCAAGATCAATTGTTTTACGAATAATCGCTTGATGATCTCCAGAAATCGCTTTCTGAGGGTGAAGCGGGTTAGCATGGCAACTTAGTGCGCTGATAATCAGACCCCGCGATTCGATCGCATGCTTAAATGCCTTTAATTTCCCTTGATCGGCAAGCAACACATCCGGATCGCAATGCGCGTTGCCAGGATATGCGCCAGTGCCAAGTTCGACAGCCTGTAGCCCTTTGGAGGCAATATAGTCGAGCGCTTCCTCAAACGGTTTTTGTCCAAATAATACAGTGAATACTCCTAATTTCATTTTCACACACCTCCGGGAGTTATGAGCCTGCCTGCCCATTATGTACACGCGTACATTAAGCGAAAAAATGAAGCCTTTTACACAATCGACCTAAAGCAATTTCATTCACAAGTATAACAAAAGTTTCTTACAAAGTGAAGGGAGAATGCAGCTAAACTAACGTTCTGCAATCTTACTCTATTTGCAGCAAACCCTTATAAATTCGTATAACCGTATCCATATTCCCACTGTAAATTATAACTGAGAACATCACGATCAATTGCGTCAAAACTACTCGACTATAGAAATACAAGGACGATACTTTTTTGCGATTGACGGTCGTTTTTTGCAGCAGATTCTCGATCGCCATCACGGTTCCATGATACAACCCGTAGAAAACATACAGCCATGTGAAGCCGTGCCAGAGTCCCATTAGCAACATAATGATCAGAGCCATGCCGGCGGCCTTCCAGCGGTTGTTTATTTGCCGCGAGAACGGCATAAATAAGTGGTCGCGAAACCAGTCCCCCAGGGAGGCATGCCAACTGCGCCAAAACTGAGTGAGTGTAGGAGCGAGAAACGGTTTTTTGAAGTTTTCTGGCACTTGATACCCCATTAATCGACCCACGCCAATGGCGATGTCGGAATAGCCGGAAAAGTCCATATATAGTATGACATAGAACAAGGCCATGAGAAAAAGCGACTCCAAAACATGCAACTCAGGGGTTTTCAAGACATAGTCAAACAGCGCAGTCATCCACGTGACGACAACGATCTTTTTAAACATTCCGAGAATGATACGCTTGCTATTTACTTTAAAGGTTACTGCATCTACGGTGTAAGACTTGCTCGCATCAGCCATAAAATCGCGAAATCTCAAAATCGGACCCGACGTGAACGTGGGGATAAACAGGATATAATTGGCGTAATTAATTGCACCCGCCTTTGCTTCCTGCCCAACATAGTACGCATAATAAAGGGCATCGATCACTTTCAACAGCTGATAAATAAGCCCCAGTGTAATCACAGCGACAAAAAGGGGATGATGTAGCGTTCCCATTGCAAACAATCGCAGTAGCACAACACCAATTACATTAACGGTAATCGACAACAGAAACCAAAATCGCCGCGCCTGCTGCACCCGACTGAGAAACTGGAACCCTATATAATTGACTGCTGTATAAATGGCCATAAACACAGCGAGCTGAGGACTATACACGGCTAGAAAGCCCAAATTAAACAACAGTAACCCGACCCGTTTATTCGATGACCATCGCTGTGTGACCATCAACAGAGCAATCATGCCCGCCATCGCGAGAACGGCATTCATTTGCAAGTACCACATGCGTCAAAACCCCTCGTAAATAAACACGCCTTTTCCCGAAAAATAAATGAACACCAGTAGCAGCATGAGGATATAAGCGAGCAACACTATCGTTTTGCGAAAGAGCCAACCCATGCGTCGACCTCCTTCGTAAAGCGCGGTGCGCCAGTTTCTTGGTTTAAGTGAACGAGATCGTGAAACTCGGATGGCTCAAATCGGTCAACAACATCAAGTGTCGGTATGTTAGCTGAATCTAGCCTAGCTTGAACTGCTTGCTTCAAACCTGCCCAGTATGGAGGCTTCGGGTAAGCCGGGTTGTAGGGCATCCAGATGACATGAAGCGGCAATCCATTTCGCTGTGCATAAGCAACTACCCAGTCAAGAGCGTCAAGATTGCGCTGAAAGTCAGGCATGGCCATCCAGTTGAACAGCTTATCGTATCGGGCTAAGTCCTGACTGTTCTTCTCTAAGGTGTTCCGGCCAAAATACAGTTCCTTATCATTCCATGCGGGTTCCAACGTAAACAGCTTCTGACGATCCCGTTCAACGATCCCCGTCCATGTACTTCGTGCTGTCTTCTCTAGCACTTGTCGGAAATAGTCACGATATTCATAGACATATGGCTGCCAAAGATGACGAAACCACGGATACGTCGGGTCAGTCATCAGCTTATCGAGCATCGTATGAACATCGATCCCAATAACAAGCCGATCCGTCACGTGAAAGTGCTCATCTTGCAAAATCGCGACAAGATCGGTTATTTTTCCATAAGAAAGTCCCATCTCCATAATTGGAGCCTGAGCCTTCTTTTCTTGGTAGGAACCGGTCACAGCAGAATTTCCAAAGAAGATAGGGCCACTACGCTGCCAGTCGTGGTGATATAGCGTTTTGACAAAATCATTTTTGTAGAAACGGAGCGAATAGGTCATCGGATCCCAGTAGCGAATCGCCGTTTCACATAACAAGAACAAGAATAGCAAAAGCAATACAAATCGGTTTCGCCTTACAAAAGAAAACCCTTTCAAGCTACATTCACCACCCGCTTACAGCGACTTCTGCTTCCATGCATCATAATCGGCCTTGAAGGCTGCTGGCCATGCCCATTCATCTAAACCAAACTGCGCAAGAAATGCAAATACCCAGCGCTCGATCCCAAAGCCCACGCATCCCGTCACAGCATTCCGCTTACCAATCTTAATGTTAAAAGCATTACCAAACGTGTTGCTATGGAAATTGACGGAACTGCACGCTATAGACTTGTCCAAATAAGGAATCCGAAGCCGAAGCTCATATTTCATCTCCTGGTTGCGTTGAAACGATGCCTTCGTCTGGAAATCATTCGTGAAAAACGGATCATTAGCGATTTCCATGAAACTATCAACATCCCATTCGATTGCGAGCTCCTTCAAATATTCAATCGATCGCAAGCGGTTCTCTTTCACAAAATCAGGCTTTCCTACAAAAATAATTTCCCTCATGCTGAAATCAAGCAAACGACCG
>JBILCE010000111.1:0-4224 GCA_044353305.1 Paenibacillus sp. | reverse complement strand
CCATGCTGCTGAATTATCATTCAATAGACTGCGTTAAACATGAATAAAATAGCTTCCAGACAGAGGAACTTACCCCCTGTATGTAAAATAATTCACATGCATTTTTAAACGAAGTAACCAGTCGTCGGTTGATTTCGGACGACTGGTTACTTCGACTTGACATTTGTATTTATTTTTCAAACATTAGAGGTCAGTCTCGTATGTAATGTCCCCGATATTAAGACACATTTTGAAAAAAATTTAGTACGATTGCTTGATCCATGTTCCAGCTTTATACGCCTTCCAGGAATGGCTATCCACGCCAACATACTCATAATTGTCAAATACATCGCCTTCGTCTCTGATCCTTGGATCACCTGTATGCTCCAGTAGCTGCTTCAAATCATTCCACATAAATTCTTTCAGCTTCGCGAACTCCGGCTTGGCTGCCAGATTTTCTAAACAATAGCGGTCCGCCCACACATCATAAAGCTCCTCTGCAGGGTTTTTGCCAAAAGCAAGGTTGTAATAATAATCATTGCCTGCTTCATGCTGCTTCAGAATCACTTCCTTAGTCGGAGAGCTGTCCACGTTTGTAAAACCGGTTTCCGGATTGCCAGCCGGCCACATATCTGGCTTGAAATTGCGTACATACAAATACCGCTCCATCCGCACACAGCGAACCGGGTACCCCATGTCATCCTCGTAGCCTAAGTCGTGGCGCTCGCGCCCCATGTATACGCGATTACGGGTCGGCTCAATCACACCCCTTTTATCCGATTTAAGCAGGCTCACCAAACTGCGTCCTTGCATCTGTGGATGAATAGGGACTCCCGCTGCCTCCAGGAAAGTAGGCGCGAAATCGATAAAGCTCACGAGATCATCCGACACGCGACCCCCGGGTGCAGCAGCCTTCCAACACATCGCTAATGGTAGCCGAAAATCGGGGTCAACCATCTGGCCTTTCACACGAGGGAACGGCATTCCGTTGTCAGATGTAACGACGACAAGCGTGTTATCGAGTTCACCCAATTCCTCTAGCTTGTCAAGCATCAAACCAAGATGGCGGTCGAACCACTCCGTCTCGTAAGCATAATCAAGCAGGTCACTCCGCACCTCTTCTGTATCTGGCAAATAAGGTGGTACATCGACATCCTCCAGCTTCTTACCCGCTCTTAAACCCTCGCCAGGTACATATTCGCGGTGGGGCTCATGGCCGCCATACCAGAAGCAGAATGGCTGATCGGGTTTACGCTGTGACAAGAACATATCGAAATTAGCTGAGTAGTTGTTGGTGCTAATGTGTGTTTCCGCCGGGGGCACCATCATCACATCATTGAAAGCGGTCCCTGCAGGGTTGCGCTTCAATCCATTGCGCTCCCAATCTCCAGGCCCCCAACCCTTGCCCGTGTAACCAACAAAATAACCTACTTGCTCAAGCAAATCCGGATACAACGAGAATTTGCTCGGGAACACGTTCCAATGATTGCATGCTTCCTCCAACGACCATGTATGCATCCCCGTTACGATACTCGCGCGCGAAGGTGCGCATTTCGGATTCGAAGTATATGCATGGTTAAACAGTACGCCCCCTTTTGCCACTCGGTCAAAAGCAGGCGTATTTACAAATCGATGCCCGTACGCACTCATGTGCGATGCGTCATCGGCAATAACAAACAAAATATTCGGTCTTTCGTATGACATTGGAGTCGTCTCCTCCCTGGATAATACTCGAGCATTATCAAATTCAAATAATATAATATCACATCCGAAGTGTCGTCAACCCTATTTCTACACACAATGCGGTTGCAATAGAAACAGAAACAAGCTGCGTGATATTATTCCGAGTCACTATTACATTCACCTAAGATTGCTTGCAGATCTGTGCCCCGCTATGGGATGCCTTGGTTATAAACTCCTCTCCCCCATTCATCCTCCCCACCTTTAGTCGGTAGTCCGAAATAGAAAAGCCGTACGGAGTTAATGATCTCCGGACGGCTACAAGCAATATTGCGTTTAATAGATGCCCGCTAGTCTTCTAGATAGCAAAATCGTATGCACATCGAATCCTATAGCCATTCAAGACAATTACTTTTTAAACGAATCGTTAATTTCCTTAATGATCTTCTGGAACTCGGCGTCCGCTTTATACTTGTCTACGAGTGCATCCCAAGCACTGATTGGCTCTACACCCATAATAACTTTAATCCTGGTGTCATCAATCTTTTTAATGATGTCCGTTCCAACTTTCGTCCAGGTCTCGGAATACAACTTATCCTGGTAGTTAGGGGTCGAATTCTTCTCGCGCTCGTCTAGGATTTTTTTGTTCCGTTCGAAGAAGCTGTCCGGAGCACCTGCTGATACAACATTTGCATATTTATTAATTGGTGCAAACAAGACGGAAAAATTCTCTTCAACAAGATCGGTTTTGTACTTGTCTGTTAGCTCTTTTTTTCCATTAGCTTCTGTGTAGTGAACATTCTGGATACCATAGAACGCAAGGTTACTTCCTTCAGGGGAGTGGCCGAATTCGAAAAGCTTCATGATTTTGCGCACCTTTGCTTCAGGAACCTTCTTATTAATCATGGATACCCCGAAATAAGCCGGTGTTGTAAAGACGTATTTTCCTCTTGGACCTTCCAAAAATTCAAGTGGATACATTTCAGCCTGCGGAACACTCTTGCGCAACTCAGAAGTGATCGGCCAAGCCTGCGTCATCGATAGTGGAACCACACCGCTCTTGTTACCATTCATGAGTTCGAATACCTGTGAGCTCTTAAGTATTGAAAATTCCTGATGCATTAAGCCTTCTTTATAGAGCTTATTTGCCCATACAAGCGATTCGCGGGTTTCCGATTGCAGTGCAATATGGGAAAGCTTCCCGTCCCTTTCCACCCAATCCCCCTGCGAATTGTTAAACCCTCTCCAGATCCATTGCGAGCGAGGTATATCGAACACCAAAGGAATCGTGTCGTCCTTTCCATTGCCGTCAGGATCCTTCTCCTTGAATGCTTTCAGTGCCTTATATAGGTCATCGTATGTCTTAGGCACTGGGAGACCAACTTTATCTAACCAATCCTTGCGGATCATTGGAAACGCTCCGCCGCCCACCTTAGCCAAATATCTTGGGATACCATAGTATCCATTATTAAATTTGATATCCTCCCATGAATCCTTAGGTAGGTTTAGCATACTTGGAAAATCCTTCAGTAAAGGTCCAAGATCCCAGAATACACCTTGGTTCATCATGTTTTTGATAACTGGACTTCCGAAATTTTCAACAATCACCACATCCGGCATATCACCGGACGCTAAGGTGACATTCACCTTTTCCTCAAAATTGTTCGCCGAAGCGTACTGGATGTTCAGCTTCGTATTGGTACGTTTTTCAATCTCTTTCCAGACTGGATTTGACGAATCCGGGAACTGCGCTGCACGGCTTTTTACCAAAACACTTATTTCAGTAGGCGGTTCTTGCTTTTCTTTTTCTACGTTGCCTGTTTCTGTCGCTCCAGAACAAGCTGTAATCATGAGAGTTAGAATCAACGCCCATAACAATACTAATTTTTTCATCTTATACCCTCCTGTTTGTTGTGATTTATATCAGGCAATTGCCTAGATACCAGCTTATATCCACCCTATCCGCGCATGGAGCAATCATCCTTTGACCGAACCGACCATTGCACCTTTGGCAAAATGCTTCTGTAAAAATGGATACACCAGCAAAATCGGTACTGTTCCAATGACGACTGCAGCCATTTTCAGTGTCTCAGTCGGAAGTCTCTGTTCGACAGCGCCGCCCCCAACCTCAGAAGCAGCCGCGTCGATCAGCATGTTCCTCAGGATAACCTGCAGCGGCCATTTCGAATGATCGTTTATATACAAGATGGCGTGAAAGAACGTATTCCAATACTGAACAGCAAAGAACAATCCAAATGCTGCCAAGGCAGGAAGCGATAGAGGAAGCACGATTCTCCACCATACGTCGAAGTCCTGACATCCATCAATTCTTGCTGCTTCCTCCAACGATTGAGGAATGCTGTCGAAGAACCCCTTCATTAATAGAACGTACCAGCCACCAGTAAGAACGGGAATTATTAGTGACCAAACACTATTGATGAGCCCTATTTCGCGAACAAGTAAATAGTTTGGAATAATACCAGGTTGAATAATGGTCGTCAACAAGATAGCCAGCAGGATAAATCTTCGGCCTTGAAAGCGTTGAATAGAAAGTGCATAAGAGAT
>JBILCE010000110.1:0-4231 GCA_044353305.1 Paenibacillus sp. | reverse complement strand
CATGTTGATTGAGTGCTAATGAATAGGGCTGACACAGTCGGTCCGTTATCGAAATGGGGGCGTGTACCGTGTTATCAGATCGTCAGAAGCTCATACTTAGTGCTATCGTCGATGATTATGTTCGGTCGGCGGAGCCGGTCGGGTCCCGCAGCATTTCGAAACGGGGAGACGTTATCTTCAGTCCCGCCACCATTCGCAATGAAATGTCCGATCTTGAGGAACTTGGTTACCTCGAACAGCCGCATACGTCCGCTGGTCGTATTCCGTCTCATAAAGGGTATCGATATTATGTCGATCACTTGATGCAGTCGGGAACATTTTCACCCCAAGATTTGAACGTGATTAAGCGGTTTTTTGCAGAAAAGATGCAGGAAATGGAATACGTTATCCAGCAAGTAGCGACGGCGCTATCTTCATTAACCAATTACACGTCTATCGTGCTCGGACCAGAAGTATTCAGTACCTCGTTGCGACATGTTCAACTTGTTCCGTTGAACGATCGGAACGCGGTCGCGATCATTGTGACTAGTACCGGACATGTCGAGAACCGGATGATCGAAATCCCCGAAGGCATTAGCGTAGCCGATATGGAGAAGACGTTTGCCATCCTTAATGCGAAGTTGAAGGATGTTCCTTTGATTCAACTAAAGTCAAAGCTTTATAGTGAAGTCGCCCAAGAGCTCGGCAAATATGTTAACGGGTATGAGAGTCTCGTCCAGATTCTAGAATCCGTATTCGAGAATGATGAACATGACCGGTTATTTATGAGCGGCGCCACGAAGATGCTGGTACAACCTGAATTCAAAGATGTGGACAAAGTTAAAGGCATTCTCGAACTACTCGAAGAGACGCCTACATTGGTGCGAATGATTTCGTCTGCCCCGGAAGGCATTCAGGTGCGCATTGGCTCAGAGAACACGTTGCAAGCAATGGCAAATTGCAGTCTCATTACAGCAAGCTATTCCATTGAAGGTCAGAACCTAGGCGCCATTGGCATAATTGGGCCAACTCGTATGGAATATGGCAAGATGATTTCGTTACTCGATCATTTGTCCAGAGATTTGTCGATTTTACTTAGTCGATGGTACAAGTAATCGGTATTTTTATAAGGAGGTGAACGCAACATGACTCAAAAGGATACAAATTTCGCTTCCGAAGCCGAACAAGAGCAGACGAATGCAGCGAACGAGTCCAACGAAGTGGCACATGAAGAGTCAATTGATGATGCCGTTCAAGGCGAAGGAGTAGCATCAGATCTACAAAAACAACTGCTCGAGGCAAAGGCACAGGCCGATGACCATTATCAGAAGTTTTTGCGAACGCAAGCTGATTTTGACAACTTCCGTCGCCGGGCTCGTCAAGAGAAAGAAGAGTTCCTGAAATATGCATCGGCGAAGCTTGTCGAGCAATTACTCTCGGTTATAGATAACTTCGATCGCGCTCTCTCGTCCAGTAAGGAAACAAAAGATTTTGACGCGTTGGTGAAAGGACTTGAAATGACGTCCCGCCAGCTCGATCAAATCCTGATGGCAGAAGGTCTTCAACCGATGGTTACCGTCGGTGAACCGTTTAACCCTGAATTACACCAAGCCATTATGCAGGTGGAATCGGATGAATATGGTGAAGGCATCGTAATCGAAGAAGTACAGAAGGGTTACATATTGAAAGACAAAGTGTTACGACCAGCAATGGTCAAGGTTAGCGTATAATCGCCTAAAAAAGATAATTTACCCAATAGGAGGAACAGAAACCATGAGCAAAGTAATCGGTATTGACCTCGGAACAACCAACTCTTGTGTAGCCGTTATGGAGGGCGGGGAAGCAGTTGTTATCCCGAATCCAGAAGGCAACCGTACTACACCTTCCATTGTAGGTTTTAAGAAAGACGGCGAGCGAATCGTCGGTGAGAGCGCGAAACGCCAAGCGATCACAAATCCGGATCGTACAATTAGTTCGATCAAGCGGCACATGGGTACCAGCCATAAAGTGAATATTGATGCGAATGCATATTCCCCGCAAGAAATTTCGGCAATGATTTTGCAGAAATTGAAATCCGATGCGGAAGCCTACCTGGGCCAAACTGTTACACAAGCGGTTATCACGGTACCAGCTTATTTTAACGACAGCCAACGACAAGCAACGAAGGATGCGGGGAAAATCGCCGGCCTTGAGGTGCTTCGAATTGTCAACGAGCCAACAGCAGCAGCTCTTGCTTACGGACTTGATAAGGGCGAAGAAACCATTCTCGTCTACGACTTGGGTGGCGGTACATTCGACGTTTCCATTCTTGAATTAGGCGACGGTACCTTTGAAGTAAAAGCGACAAGCGGTGACAACCGTCTTGGTGGCGATGACTTCGACCAAGTGATCATTGACTACTTAGCCGCTGAGTTCAAAAAAGAACAAGGCGTTGATTTGACTAAAGATCGCGCAGCTGTTCAGCGCTTAAAGGATGCAGCTGAGAAAGCGAAGAAAGAGTTGTCTGGCGTTTTGACGTCGACGATCTCACTTCCTTTTATCACCATGGTAGATGGCGTTCCACAACACTTAGAGATGACACTAACTCGGGCAAAATTCGAAGAACTATCAGCGAATTTGGTTGAACGCACATTAGGTCCAACTCGCCAAGCATTGAAGGATTCCGGTTTAAGCATGAACGAAATCCAGAAAGTCGTCCTTGTCGGTGGTTCTACACGGATTCCTGCCGTACAAGAGGCAATTAAGAAGCTAATCGGCAAAGAACCGCATAAAGGCGTTAACCCAGATGAAGTCGTTGCCCTAGGCGCAGCAATCCAAGCAGGAGTCTTAACAGGAGATGTGAAAGACGTTGTTCTGCTCGACGTTACTCCACTGTCACTTGGAATTGAGACCGCAGGTGGCGTATTTACGAAGATGATCGACCGCAACACGACCATTCCAACGAGCAAGTCGCAAATTTTCAGTACATATGCTGACAATCAACCGGGTGTAGAAATCAACGTTCTCCAGGGTGAGCGTTCGATGGCAGCGGATAATAAGTCGCTCGGACGTTTTACGCTGAACGATATTCCACCAGCACCACGCGGTGTTCCGCAAATCGAAGTCACATTTAATATCGATGCCAACGGTATCGTGAACGTAGCTGCTCTCGATAAAGGAACTGGCAAGAGCCAAAAAATCACAATCACTTCATCAAGCGGTTTGTCCGATTCAGAGATCGATCAGATGATGAAGGACGCTGAATTACACGCGGAAGAAGATCGCAAGCGCAAAGAGCTTGTTGAAGCTCGTAACGAAGCGGATCAACTTGTGTACTCGGTTGACAAGACGCTGAAGGATTTAAGTGATAAAGTAGACCAAAGCGAGATCGATAAAGCGAACGAAGCTAAAGAAGCGGTCAAGACAGCGCTCGAAGGCGGCGATCTTGACACGATTAAGGCAGCGACCGAGAAGTTAAGCGAGGTCGTGCAGCAGTTATCGGTGAAGCTGTATGAGCAGGCAGCGCAACAGTCGCAGGGAGCGCAAGGCGATAGCGGCGCTTCAGAAGCAGGCGCGAAGCGCGATAACGTGGTCGACGCCGACTACGAAGTGGTGGACGATAACAAGAAATAAGGCGACTGAAAGCGAGTCAAAGTCGGCGAAGACCGGCTTTGGCTTTCGCTTTGCTCATGCCGTCATGGGGGTGGATTTTCTTTGAGCAAGCGTGATTATTATGAAGTGCTTGGTGTCGATAAGAATGCGAACGGCGACGAGGTGAAGAAGGCGTTCCGCAAGATGGCGCGTCAATATCATCCCGATGTGAATAAGGCACCAGATGCTGAGGAGAAGTTTAAGGAAGCAAAAGAAGCATACGATGTCCTAAGCGATGATCAGAAGCGGGCCCAGTACGATCGCTTTGGCCATGTCGATCCGAACCAAGGTATGGGCGGATTCGGTGGCGGTGGAGCGGGCGGTGCCGATTTCGGCGGCTTTGGCGACATCTTTGATATGTTCTTCGGTGGTGGTGGCGGTCAACGACGCAATCCGAATGCACCGCAACGTGGTGGCGATCTGCAGTATTCGATGACGATCGAGTTCAAAGAAGCGGTATTCGGCAAAGAGCTAGACATCACGATTCCGCGAACAGAGTCTTGCGATCGTTGTAATGGCAGCGGGGCGAAGCCGGGTACGAAACCGGACACATGTTCAGTATGTAAAGGTTCCGGTCAGCAAGAAGTGATCCAGAACACAGCGTTCGGGCGCGTCGTCAATC
>JBILCE010000109.1:0-4279 GCA_044353305.1 Paenibacillus sp. | reverse complement strand
CGGAGAGCGCGAAATTGGCTCCGTTTTGCTAGAAGGTGGTGGCACATTGAATGGAGCGATGCTGGAGGCCCAATTAATTGACAAGTGTTATTTATTCATAGCACCTAAGTTAATTGGAGGGCAAGTAGTGGGACGTGGTTCATTCGAATGGGCTGGTCGTGATCGAATGGAGGATGCCGTTTCGTTAAGCAGAATGCGGGTGGAACAGTTCGGAGATGACTTTTGCTTAATTGGTTATCCTCAATATGAAAGAGGGGATGCGGATGTTCACAGGAATTATTGAAGAAATTGGAACAATGCGTCGTGTCCATAGACAAGGTCAAGCAATGGTGCTCACTATCGGTGCAAAAAAGGTAGTAGAAGATGTGAAGTTGGGTGACAGTATCGCAGTTAATGGTGTTTGTTTAACTGTCATTGCTTTCGATACGTCAACTGTTGCGATGGATGTTATGCCAGAGACTTACAGACATACCAACCTAGGGATTTTAAGACCCGGTGATTCGGTGAATCTTGAGCGTGCGATGCCAGCTACCGGAAGGTTCGGCGGCCATATCGTCCAAGGTCATGTCGATAGCCCTGCAACAATCGTTTATCTGGAAAACGAAGAGAATGCGGTCGTATTTACATTCAGACCTCAAACGACTGAGATTCTCCGTTATGTGGTAGAGCGAGGTTCTATTACAATTGATGGAATTAGTCTTACTGTGATTCAAGTATCTGAAACAGAATTCTCCGTTTCCATTATTCCACATACGTTGGCTGAGACCATTTTACAAAAAAAACACCTAGGTGATCTTGTAAATGTCGAGACGGATATTATGGGTAAATATATTGAAAAATTAATGACCGCTCAAACTTCCCATAAGCAACGCAAAAGTGTCATCACAGAACATTTTTTATCGGAAAATGGTTACATGGATTAATTGGACAGGAAGGAGGTAATCAATTTGAGTGATATAAAGTTTGATACGATTGAGGAAGCCATCTATGATCTTATTCTTGGGAAAGTAATCATTGTTGTAGACGATGAAGATCGGGAGAACGAAGGTGATTTCATCGTATTAGCTGATAAAGCGACGCCAGAAGCTATTAACTTTATGATTAAAGAGGGCCGGGGGCTTGTTTGTGTTCCAATTACCGAAGAGCGTGCTTTGGAGCTTGATCTACCGCCGATGGTGATGAAAAATACAGATTATCATGGTACGGCATTTACGGTTTCCGTTGATCACATCAACACAACGACAGGGATTTCAGCATTTGAGCGTTCGGCGACAATTCGGTCCCTCATTCAACCATCAACAAAGCCCCAAGATCTTCGCAGACCAGGTCATATTTTTCCACTGATTGCGAAGAAAGGCGGCGTGTTAAGACGGGCTGGGCATACAGAAGCTGCAGTTGATCTTGCAAAAATGTGTGGTTCATTCCCGTCGGCGGTCATCTGCGAAGTAATTAAAGAAGACGGTCAAATGGCAAGAGTACCGGATCTTGCGGAAATTGCGATGAATCACAATTTGAAGTTGATTACCATACGTGATTTAATTAAATATCGGAATGAAAAGGAACAGCTCGTTAAGCGTGAAGTTGAAACAAGGATGCCAACTGATTTCGGTATTTTTAAGGCTATCGGATATACGAATGAAATCGATCATAAAGAACATGTTGCGTTTGTGAAAGGCCAAATTGATCCCGAGCGACCAGTGCTAGTTCGTGTTCATTCGGAATGTTTGACGGGCGACGTATTTCATTCTCACCGTTGTGACTGCGGACCTCAGCTTGCAGCAGCGCTTCGACAAATTGATGAGGCGGGTAGCGGTGTTCTCTTGTATCTACGACAAGAGGGTCGTGGCATTGGACTTATTAATAAATTAAAGGCTTATCATCTACAAGAGCAGGGATTAGACACTGTCGAAGCGAATATGAAATTGGGATTCGCACCCGATCTCCGAGATTACGGAATTGGTGCTCAGATCTTGAAAGATCTTGGTGTTAGACAGATGCGCTTACTTACCAACAATCCACGTAAGCTTCGTGGTCTAGATGGGTATGGCCTTAGCGTGGTTGAACGAGTTCCACTTCAGATGAAGGACAATAAAGATAATGCTGCCTACTTGCGGACAAAACGCGATAAACTCGGGCACTTGCTTCATTTTTCAGAAACAGAAATTAAATAATTAATGACATTAAGGAGTTGTTGGAAATGACAAAAGTATTTGAGGGACATTTAGTCTCGCAACAAGCAACGTATGCAATCGTAGTAGGTCGTTTTAATGAATTTATTACAGGTAAACTGCTAGGAGGCGCACTTGATGCGCTTAAGCGTCATGGAGCTGAAGATAATCAGGTTGAAATTGCTTGGGTTCCAGGCGCTTTCGAAATCCCATTGATTGCTCAAAAAATGGCTGAGACCGGTAAGTATGATGCTATTATCACACTTGGCGCCGTGATTCGTGGCTCGACGCCACATTTTGACTATGTATGTAGTGAAGTTTCGAAAGGTGTAGCAGCAATTAACCTAAAAACAGGTGTGCCTACCATATTCGGAGTGCTTACCACGGATTCGATTGAACAGGCGATCGAACGTGCAGGTACAAAGGCAGGTAATAAAGGTTGGGAAGCTGCAGCAACCGCAATTGAGATGGTTAATTTAGTTAAACAAATCAAAGGCTAATCGTTCTGGGATGGGGGTCATCCATTGAAGGTCACGTTCAAGCTGGATGTATTTGAAGGTCCGCTCGATTTGTTGCTCCATTTGATTGACAAGGCAGAGGTCGATATTTATAACATTCCCATAAAAGAAATTACCGATCAGTATTTGGCTTATATCGGACATTTGCAGCAAATGGAGCTTGATTTTACAAGTGATTTTCTCGTCATGGCGGCAACTCTCCTTTCGATTAAGAGCAAGTTATTGTTACCAAAGCCTCCTGTTATTGAGTTAGGCGAAGGATATGGACTCGATGAAGATTACGATCCTCGTGCTGAATTGGTGCAAAAATTGCTTGAATATCGCAAATACAAAGAGGCGGCCGGTCAACTTCGTGAATTGGAGCAGATGCGAAGCCTTGTTTTCACTAGGGAAGCTACTAATTTGATGGCATATGTTCCCGTTATACAGGTTAATCCTGTAGAGGGATTGCAACCAGTTGATTTGTTTTTAGCCTTACAAAAGGTCATGCGAAAGCAAGTCAATCGGCACATCGTTACCAAGATTGAACGCGATGAACGTTCGGTTAAGGATCGTATACGTGAGGTTGCGGCAATATTGCAAGCGCGTGGCGGCAAGATCCTTTTTTCTAGATTGTTCGATGAGGAAGAAGGGACACGGCAAGATATTGTGGTCACGTTTTTAGCTGTTCTTGAGTTAATGAAGCAGAAGCAAATTAAATGCTTTCAGCATCGGTTGTTCGATGAAATTGTGATTGAGTCGACGGGAGGAAAGATGGAGGTTGGATTACAAACAGACGAAATCGATTATTGAAGGATTGCTTTTCGTATCAGGAGAAGAAGGCATAAACGCAAAGCAAATTGCTGAAATCATAGAGATTGATGTTCGCTTAGCGCGTGATCTTGTTGAAGATCTACAAGCTGACTATGTCAACAACGGTCGTGGGATGCAAATTTCCGAGGTAGCTGGCGCATTTCAATTGACGACTGTTCCAGCACATGCCCCCTATTTTGAAAAGCTGGTTAACAATCCATCTCGTTCCCAACTATCCCAAGCCGCGTTGGAGACATTAGCGATCGTTGCCTATCGCCAACCCATCACGCGAATTGATATTGAAGAAGTAAGAGGAGTAAAGTCCGATCGATCGATTTATACATTAGTGCATAAAGATCTTATTGAGGAAGTGGGACGTGCCGAAGCGATAGGTCGCCCTATTTTATATGGCACAACCAAAGCATTTCTTGAATATTTCGGTCTGCGTTCAATTAAGGACTTACCCGATACATCTACTTTCGAGTCCGGACTTCGCCTAGAAGAAGAGACCCGGCTATTGTTTTCGAAATTTGATGATGGTCAACTGTCATTCGACGATGTATCCGATTCAGTAAAGAAGTAATTGTCTGTACAATGGGTATCATTTTCCTAATCTAAGCCATACTAACATCCGTCACCTTTGACTTTTGTCTTAGGTTAAACGGATTTTTTTATGTTGACGGGGGATTACTAACCGATGATATGGCTATGGATAGTCCTACTGATCATGCTTCTTATTGCTTTGATCCTGTTAAGTCCGATTCAGGGACAATTGTTTTTTGCTAGAAGCGGTGAACGGGA
>JBILCE010000108.1:0-4295 GCA_044353305.1 Paenibacillus sp. | reverse complement strand
TATCGGTACTTATGATATCGACATTTGGTACTCCTATGACAAGAACACGAAAACAGACGTTGCTAAAGAATCTGTTTCCTATGTTGATCATGTGACTTTATCCTTTTTGGATAAAAAACATAGGCCTTCAACATCGGAGGTATCAGGGGTAGCTACTCAAGACCCAAATTGTGTTGAGGCCAGCATTTCAGCTGACGGGAGAAGTGTCATGATTCGAGTGGAACGTGAGTTCCAGGTGGAATTAGTGGCGGAGACTAAAGTATGTGTTGTTGTTTGTCCGAACGGCTGTGATGATTTTGAAGATAAACATGTTGACTTTGATAATGGGGAAGACAGTGATTTCGAGGACTTGGATCCAGACTTGCTTGAGGATATGAAATAAATTATTGCTTTGGGGGCTTCGGCCCTCTTTTTTATTATACATACTGGGAAAATTAGGGGGGGAGTAATATGGGTTTATTTGTGTTGCATGGTGGTGAACCCGATATAACTCTTTTGCTGGATAAAATTCCATTTCAATCAGGAGTATGTGTGCCAAAGGACTGGAAAGATCCTGTGTTTCGATGGGGAACATATGCGGATGATCCATCAGAGGAGAATCGCAAATTGATCGTACTTAATCCCCTAAGAAGCGTTATTCGTACTGCCCATCCCCATTCAAGGATAGAGACACTCAGACTTAACGGAATTCGCAGTTTTGATCTAGACTCAAACGAGATAGAGAGTTCGTTTGCTCATTTATTCATTGTTGCTGTTTTTCATCTATCTGCACTTTCACTCCACGCTAGTAAACACAATGGTTATTTATTGTTAAATGGACGAGACACACGGGATCACTTTCAGAAATTAGAGGAAGTAACGCTTCCCGCAAAAACATTTCACGCCCAACGTGCGATTCGACAAGCAATTCGATCGGTATATGCACTTTGCCTTGATTTTGCTGTTGTAACAATAGGAGTCACGCCCAAAGGTAGCACGGAGGTAATTTCTGTTGAACCTAATCCAAAACTAGATCATCATTTAGCAACAAATCTTTCTGAGCAATTAATTGAGTACGAACGGGAATGGAAGCAGGAGAGTCAAAGAAAATCCGACGTTGTGTTGGGCGCAGACCCCGAGTTTGTTCTTCAAGCACCTAATGGTCGAATTGTGCCTGCTAGTCAATTTTTCGACCCAGAAGGTGTTGTTGGATCGGATGCAATTATGTCCCGTAATGGTGTTCAACTACGTCCACTAGCAGAATTGCGCCCGGCCCCTAGCACAGACCCTCGTCAGCTAACAGAAAATCTACACCAAGCCATGTTGCAAGCGGACAAACGGATTAATGTTTCTAATATTGCTTGGCTAGCTGGAGGACGTCCTTTACCAGGCTTGCCGTTAGGTGGTCATATTCATTTTAGTGGGATGTGGTTGTCGTCGTTCTTCCTTCGTATACTAGATAATTATATGGCGTTGCCTTTATCATTACTAGAAAGTGGTCAATCACGAATGAGACGGCCTAGATATGGGGCGTTGGGGGATTTTAGACGAAAACAACATGGGGGGTTTGAATATCGAACACCCGTAAGTTGGATAGGAACGCCAGAACGAGCGCTAGGCGTCTTAAGTTTAGCGAAGGTTCTGGCTAATGATTACAAACAATTAGATCAGTTCCCCTTACGGCATATAGATTACCTTCGCCAATTTTATAGGGGACAACCGAAGATTGATATCCAACTTGTCAAGATTCTCTGGAGTCAATTAGAGAACACCCCTACTTATAAACAATTCCGTGAACCACTGGAACAATTGAAGCAGGATTGTATGTCCCAAAATCAATGGAATGACCAACAAGACATCCGAGCGTTTTGGTTTCAACACAATATGCCGGTTTATCGAAAAGAACGTACATCTCCTAAATTCATGGTATAATAATAGCTATATTTTGATCCGAGGGTTCGGGTTAAGGAGTAGCGCGATGACTTATACGCCGATGATTCAACAATATCTCAGTGTGAAATCAGAAGTGCCTGATGCGTTTCTTTTTTTTAGATTAGGTGATTTCTATGAAATGTTTTTTGACGATGCCATTCTTGCTGCTAAGGAATTAGAAATTACGCTCACAGGTCGAGAGGGCGGTACTCCTGAGCGCATCCCCATGTGTGGGGTTCCTCACCATGCAGCGGAGGGCTATATTGCTCGATTGATTGAGAAAGGTTACAAAGTAGCCATTTGTGAACAAGTAGAGGATCCCGCTTCTTCAAAGGGGGTTGTTCGGCGGGAAATTGTTCGAATCGTCACACCTGGAACGTTGATGGAGGGCAAACTACTTTCGGAAACGACCAATAACTATGTGGCCTGTGTTGCCTCTGAGCGTATTGGTGCAACGTTGCAATACGGATTTGCAGTCTGTGATTTGTCAACGGGGGAACTCCATGCAACAAGTGTAGAAGCTATGCCAAGGCTTCTAGTGGATGAACTATATGTGTTCTCGCCATCCGAGCTGATTGGAGACGAGAACTTGCTTATTGAATTGAAAGATATGCTACCTAGTCTGGGCACAGGTCCAGTATCTTCAACTTGGACTAAACAAAGCCAAACAACTTTGTTGGAACGATTTCCTAATGCCTCGAAAGCACAATTGGATGCTGCCACAGAAAAAACCATTTTGCTTCTACTAGGTTATTTGGAAGAAACGCAAAAGCGGTCGTTATCGCATCTTACTGACATTAACTTTTATGAGCCAAGTCACTATATGATGATGGATCCATTTACACGTCGTAATTTGGAGCTTACCGAGACAGTTAGAGACCGATCGAAAAAAGGGTCGTTGCTCTGGTTACTTGATTCCTGTGTAACAGCAATGGGCGGACGGATGCTTCGCAAGTGGTTGGAAAAGCCACTAATGAACGTTGAACAGATAGAAGAACGTTTAGAGGCGGTTGATTGTTTATATCGTCAACTCATCGTTCGTGATGATCTTAGGTTGATCCTACGAGAAGTGTATGATCTTGAACGATTAGTTGGGCGCATTGCATTCGGAAATGCAAACGCTAGAGATTTGCGGGCTCTGATGGTGTCCCTGCAGCAACTTCCTGGATTTCGTGAGTTATGTCATTTATCGGGATCTACTAAACTAGCAGCACTCATTGAAGGAATGGATGACTGCGGGGACATTGCTTCCCGGATTTCTTCCGCCATTGTGGACGAGCCTCCTGTATCGGTGCAAGCAGGCGGTTTAATCCGAACTGGTTACGATGCTTACTTGGACCAACTTCGCGAGGCAGATCGGAATGGTAAAAGATGGCTTGCTGAATTGGAGCAAAAGGAACGGGAAGCGACAGGCATAAAGTCGCTAAAAATCGGTTTTAATAAAGTATTTGGCTACTATATCGAAATTACAAGGGCCAACGTTGGACAATTACCGGAAGGTCGATACGAGCGGAAGCAGACACTAGCTAACGCAGAGCGATTTGTAACGCCAGAGTTAAAGGAGAAAGAGTCACTTATCCTAGAAGCGCAGGAAAAAATGATTGGGATTGAGTATGACATTTTTACTGAGCTACGGGAGCATATTGCCTCCCAGGTGCATCGTCTACAGAAGTTGGCAGATATAGTAGCCACAGCTGATGTGCTACAGTCTTTAGCGCATGTTAGCGCTAAACAACGATATAAACGTCCTACATTGTCGAGCAATAGCGAGCGACCGTTGAGCATTGTCAAGGGAAGACATCCAGTTGTTGAGGCAGTCATGCAGGATGGCAAATTTATTGATAATGACACCATGATGTCGGTTGAAGATGGTAAAGTAATGCTTATTACTGGACCCAATATGGCTGGTAAAAGCACGTACATGCGTCAAGTAGCCATGATCTGTATCATGGCGCAAATCGGTTGTTTCGTACCCGCAGACCAAGCGAATATTCCGATTATTGATCGGATCTTCACTAGAATTGGTGCAGCTGATGACCTTATCGGCGGCCAAAGTACGTTTATGGTCGAAATGATGGATATACAAGTGATGACAGAGAAAGCAACAGCAAACAGTCTTGTTATCATCGATGAGCTTGGTCGTGGAACGTCAACAGGTGAAGGCATGGCAATCGCCCAATCAGTAATTGAATATATGCACGATCGGATAGGGTGCAAAACACTTGTATCAACCCATTTTCACGAACTAGCACATCTGGAAGACTCGCTTTTCAATCTGCGTAATTATCGGATGGCGGTCAAGGAGAGTGGTCGTCAAGTTACTTTTTTGCGCAAGCTTGTCCGTGGGGCAGCCGATTCCAGTTACGGCATTTATTGTGCACAAA
>JBILCE010000107.1:0-4318 GCA_044353305.1 Paenibacillus sp. | reverse complement strand
ATGTACATGCCACAACAATAACTGTTGCTCCTTAGTGCCAGACTTCGAATTCGCCACCAGTCGCAACAGAAGCATGTGACCATATTAAACGCTACTTCTTGACTCCCGACTGGGTAGTACCTTTATTGTTACTTGTCGTCCCAGGTAGCACAGTGCCTGGAGGAATGGGGGAAGATCCGTTAACGGGATTGCCTTTATTGTCAAAATAAGTGACTGGTGTGTCGCCAACAACGAGTGCATAGGAAATCGGCAGATCAGTCTCAACGATCTCTGGCTCTGAATCAAACGGAATAATAATCGTGACCTCTGCCGATATATGCATATATACCTCCACTAGTAGCATATTAATGCCCGCATTCTGCGAACGGGTTCGTAAGTCAACACGAACGATTCCTGCCGGAATGAGTCGAACCGGGATTTTCGGGCCAAAAGAAGCGATAATCGGGCTATGGAACGCTTGGCCAAGCGGTATATGTTCGGGAATTGTCTTTAAATTGTTCAACAAACCGGACACGGTGCTGACAGTATCGGCCGTAATGCGCATCTGCTCCGTGGAATTGAACATGATTCCGGTGACTTTGCCATTGGTATCGGTTTTCCATAGCATCAGTTGATCAAATGAAGTTCCCTGAGCAATACGATTCGAGATCGCAGTATTGATTGCTTGGGAAGCGACTTGCTTTAATCGCACTTTGGCAAGGTTAAACAGCGGCGGTTTCAAGCTCCGGTCGACATAAAAGAACGTCTGCAACATCACTAGTAAGCTGACAATGAGTGCAATGAGCACTAGCTTCTTGCGCCCACTCATGCGTGGTCCTCGACTACGCCACCTCCGTCTAACGATCATCAGCATCTCGCCCCCCTCTATCTTCTAGAATCGTATGCCAGTCCCGATTAAAAAAGAAGAACCCCCTTGCAGGTGACCTTACGGACAACCTTACAAGGGGACTCTCTATACTTTCATGCATCAACCTTTATCCTTGCATCAGACTGTAAGTCTTATAACCGCCGTCTACGTTCCGCACCTTTATTCCGTGTTGCGTCAATATCCGAGCAGCCAAGTAACCCCTCAGGCCGACCTGACAGGAAACGGCAACTTCCTTGACTGATTCAAGTTCTGCGATCCGTGAGCGAAGATCATTTAATGGGATACAGATGGAACCGGGGATAAAACCTTGCGTCCGCTCCTTCTCATCACGAACATCAATCAGCATGCCGCCATTCTCAACGTAGAGATCGATTTCGTGCCACTGGATCGTTTCGACTAAACCGTCCATCACATTCGAAGCTACATAACCAGCCATATTCACGGGATCCTTGGCGGATGAATAAGGCGGCGCATACGACAGCTCTAGATCCGCTAAATCATAGGCTTTCAACCCGCCCCTCATCGCTGTAGCAATAACATCAATTCGCTTATCTACGCCATCGGCACCGACCGCTTGCGCCCCATAAATCGTCCCTGTTTTTGAATCAAAAAGTAGCTTCAACGACAAGGCAGCCGCTCCCGGATAATAGCCCGCATGTGAATTCGGATGAATGTGTACCGTCTCATAAGCAATTCCAAGCCCACGCAATGTCTTCTCATTGTTTCCTGTCACCGCTGCCGTTAAGTCAAATACTTTGACAATTGCCGTCCCATAAGCTCCATCATACGATGCGGGAATACCGTTCATATGATCTGCCGCAAGTCTACCTTGGCGGTTAGCCCCCCATGCAAGAGGGACGACCGTCTCGAAGCCATGAATGCGGTTTTTCACTTCAATGGCGTCACCAACAGCGTAAATCGACGGATCACTCGTCTGCAGATGTTCATTTACCTGAATGGAACCTTTCACACCCAACGAAAGGCCGGCCTTGCTTGCCAGATCACTCTCGGGTTTCACCCCAATGGACACCATAATCATATCGGTATGTAATTGCTTACCTGATGCCATTCGGATGACGCGGCCGCGCTCCTGCACTTCGGCGACTTGCTCACCTAACATCAGTTCGACCCCGTGCTGAATGAGGTGACGCTCGATCACTCTGGCCATCTCAGGATCAAGTGGCCCTAGCACTTGCCGATTCCGTTCAACAATTGTTACTTGCATACCACGATGACGCAAATTTTCGGCCATTTCCACACCGATAAACCCACCGCCCAATATCGTCGCATGTCGGGGCTTCTGCTCATCCACATAGGCTTTGATCCGATCCGTATCCGGAATATTCCGGAGCGTAAACACGGCTTCGGCTTGATCGAGCCCCGGTAGTTCTGGAACGATAGGCTGGGCTCCCGGTGACAAAAGCAATAAATCATAAGACTGGGTCTGGATTTCGCCCGTTACAACATGACGTGACTTCACTTGCTTCGCTTCACGGTCAATTTCCACAACTTCCGTCTGCACCCGTACCTCTATCCCGAAACGGTCCTTCATCGCTTTCGGGGTTTGGATGAGCAACTTTTCACGCTGACTGATCGTCTCACCGATATAATAAGGAAGGCCACAATTGGCAAACGAAATGTGCTCCCCACGTTCGAACATAATAATCTGATCTTGCTCATTCAACCGACGCAATCGGGCAGCTGCGGACGCGCCGCCTGCTACTCCACCAACAATAACAATCGTTCTTGACATCTTCATTATTCCTCCGTTCTAAAATCAAAAGGGATAGCCCCATCATTATACCCCATAGGGTATAATGATGTCTAATCTAAAAAGGAGAACTTCCTACTTCCATTACCAACTACACTAAGGGGCCACTTCTAGCCAGCGGAATGGTGACGTGTTGAAAAACAAATTCGGATTCGCTTGGATATTGTGGACCCAGAAAGCGAAATGGAGATGTGGACCCGTGGAGAAGCCTGTTGATCCAACTAGTCCTATAAGATCGCCTTTTTTCACTCGGTCCCCTACGTTTACCATTAGCTTAAATAAATGTGCATGTTGTGAAAACAAACCCATTCCATGGTCAATGTAAATCGCATTGCCTGTCAAATATAACGTCTCTGCCAATACGACAACACCATCGTTTGTCGCATAAATCGGGGTGCCTTCTTTTGCCGCAACGTCAATCGCCAGATGGGAACTGTCATATTTGCCGTTAACATAACGCGTATGACCATATGGTGTCGTCAAAATACCTTCGACCGGTTGAATAAAAGGACCTGTAAATAAGAAGGTAGGGGCCGACTTACTGCGCGCCAAATTAATTTTTCGCTGATCGGCCTCGATCCGTTGATAATCTTGACGCATACTCTCCATCTCCTGGGTTACCTGAAGATACTGCGTCTCGAATCGCTTACTCTTGATCGTCAGTTGCTGGTCTCCAACCGGATATACGCCCGGACGGACATCAATCGAAATCGGAATATATGTAAAATAACCTTCACCGAAAGGCTGTAACGTGTAAGTTTTTCCCTGCCACTTGATATCTCCTGGCTTATTTTGGCGATACAACACGACATCACCTGGAGACGCTGTCACAGGCAATAGCACACCGCTTCTCACGCTCATCACTTTACTCGCTTGATCAAACGAAGCATACATTGCTGACTCCAAGGCAATCCTCTCTAGACGAGCCTTCTCCAGTCGAATGGCTTCCCGTACTTCCGTTGTAGCCTCAGCGTTCCACGTCACACCGCCATCAGTGGTTACGAATAGCGGTAGCTTAAATTCCTTAGCATTCCCCAGCAACACCCAGCCTACCTGATCGCTCACAAATTGGGTTTGCTTCACCGAGTAATCCTTGCCCCCATAAGTAATCGAGGAGAGTACACGTTCCGTCACGTTTGGGGTAGCCGATGATTTTTCCCCTGCCATTGTGGTCGTTGATGTGGGAGTGGGAGCAGGAACGGAAGAGATTGAACTTAATGCTACTTCCTGCCAGCTTGCACCGCTATCCTCGGTCATCATTGCCTTCTCCGGATAACGAATCCAACCTTTTTCGAGATCGATCATGCGAAAATCGACAACTTCTGGCACACGGGCCGGCGTTGGCGTCACATTCAAGGTATTTGTTGTAACAGATTTTAAGTTAGGGAAGAAGTTGCTACGATTGAGCATGACGACGCATACCGCCGCTATCACGATTATTACAGTGAGAAGTAGTCCTCTTTTGACCGACATATATATCCCCCGTCCTGCATGGTTTAGCAGTGAATAGTAAATCATTCGGACTTCGAAAATACCCTTATTAGGGTCATGGATTGTTTGCCTAGAATACCCGCCATATAACCATTCTGATGAGGGAAAACCATCTTTCTTGCTTAGTCTATACTATCATAAATGCAAAGAACCCGGGAGGTGGGAACTTTTTTCAAAGTATCCCATCC
>JBILCE010000106.1:0-4320 GCA_044353305.1 Paenibacillus sp. | reverse complement strand
ATCCCGTCAGCTCCGCCATTACCAAGGCTCGGTAGCTCAGTCGGTAGAGCAGAGGACTGAAAATCCTCGTGTCGGCGGTTCGATTCCGTCCCGAGCCACCATCTTGACAATTTAATATGCCGCTGTAGCTCAATTGGTAGAGCAACTGACTTGTAATCAGTAGGTTGGGGGTTCAAGTCCTCTCGGCGGCACCACGTGGAGGGCTAGCGAAGTGGCCAAACGCAGCAGACTGTAAATCTGTTCTCTGACGAGTTCGGTGGTTCGAATCCATCGCCCTCCACCATTTTTAGGGGCATAGTTTAATGGTAGAACAGCGGTCTCCAAAACCGTTAATGTGGGTTCAACTCCTGCTGCCCCTGCCAGATTATATAGCGTGGCGGTCGTGGCGAAGTGGTTAACGCACCGGTCTGTGGCTCCGGGATCCGCGGGTTCGATCCCCGTCGATCGCCCCATTTTTATAAAATCTTATTTTATATCCCTTTTTTTATTGGGGATTAGCCAAGCGGTAAGGCAACGGACTTTGACTCCGTCATGCCTAGGTTCAAATCCTAGATCCCCAGCCAGTTGACATGCGGACGTGGCTCAGTGGTAGAGCATCGCCTTGCCAAGGCGAGGGTCGCGAGTTCGAATCTCGTCGTCCGCTCCAAAATAAGGCGCCATAGCCAAGTGGTAAGGCAGAGCTCTGCAAAAGCTTTACCCCCAGTTCGAATCTGGGTGGCGCCTCCACAAATATTTTTTTTATCATGCCGGGGTGGCGGAATCGGCAGACGCACAGGACTTAAAATCCTGGGGTGGGTGACCACCGTACCGGTTCAAGTCCGGTCCTCGGCACCATTTTATTTACATGTATTAAAGAAACAAGTTTGTGCCCTTAGCTCAGCTGGATAGAGCGTTTGACTACGAATCAAAAGGTCAGGAGTTCGAATCTCTTAGGGCACGCCAGTTTTAAGCCGGTGTGGCGGAATGGCAGACGCGACGGACTCAAAATCCGTTTCTCGCAAGGGAGTGGGGGTTCAAGTCCCTTCACCGGCATCAAAATGAAAAAGACTGCGAGAGCAGTCTTTTTTTGCGTAAACAATCATTTTAACCAAAATTATTATACAAATGTTTATTGGAACATGCTTGAGTTGATGTCAGTATAACGATATAGTACAATGTTCTTCAGTGTTAGTATGAATTAAGGAGGAGAAAAAATTGCAACTTAGAGTATTTCATGCTTTTTGGGGTATGCCTGGTACACTTCGTGAAAAATTTGAGCGTGCAGCAAAGAATGGCTATGCAGGTATTGAATCACCAATGCCTACTCTAGAAGATGAGAGTGAATTTCGTGAACTGCTAGACGAATTCAAGCTTGCTTATATTCCTCAGGTTTTCACGTTTGGTCCTGATCATATTGAAAAATTTATCTCAGTTGTTGAGAGGGCAATCACATTCACTCCAGTGCTTATCAATTCACAAAGTGCGAAGGATAGTATGCCTGATGACGATCAAGATCGCTTTTTTGAAGCAGCAATTCAAGTCGAGAAGGCTAGCGGTTATTTAGTTGCACATGAAACACATCGTGGGCGATCCATGTTCACACCATGGGCAACAGCGCGTCTGTTAAATGCACATCCGAATTTGAAGATCACAGCAGATTTCAGTCACTTTACGTGTGTTTGTGAATCCATGCTTGACGATCAAAGAGATAATTTATTACTCGCCATTTCTCGTGCCGTTCATATTCATGGACGTATAGGACATATTGAGGGACCTCAAGTGCCCCATCCAGCCGCTCCAGAATATGCGAATGAATTGGCAACCTTTGAAGGCTGGTGGGCAGAGATTTTTGCAGCCCGTCGAGCAGCAGGCGTTACTTTTCAAACGTTTACTCCGGAATTCGGACCACCTGGATATATGCAGAGACTTCCATTCACTCGTCAGGCCATTTCTGATTTGTTTGAGGTAAATCATTGGGTAGGAGAACGGATTAAATCAAAGTTTCCTAATATGTAATTGACTAAAACGTAGTTGATAGGAGGGGGTAGTCACGTATCCGAAGCAACCAAATTGGTTGAATTTCGAAGATATATGCTACGGGGACCCTCTTTTTTTATTTTTCGGATGGTTTCAATAATGCATGCATTATTCTGCCTTACTTCGACAAAACCTGCGTTTTTTGAAGTTAGAATCCAATATCTGATAACCATTAGGTGAATCTGCAACGGGTGAGTGCACGATTCTTTTTTTTCGTACAGGCACAGTTAGGCGGTAGCCCACATAGGCTGGAAGTGACTCTAGTTAAGGGGTGACAGCGGTGCCTGGTATAGTTGCTACTCTCGCGTTGTTCATGAAGGAACTGATGTTGCTTGTATCTTATGTTAAGAATCATGCGTTTCCACAACCGCTTAATGAAGAGCAGGAAACGAAGCATTTAAGGCTATTGGCAGATGGGAATATGCATTCTCGAAACATGTTAATTGAACACAATCTCCGACTAGTTGCCCATATTGTCAAAAAATTCGACAACACCGGAGAGGATTCGGAGGATTTGATTAGTATAGGTACGATTGGATTGATCAAGGCGATTGAGTCGTTCTCACCGGACAAAGGGACCAAATTAGCTACGTTTGCAGCACGTTGTATTGAGAATGAAAGTGTAAGGTCAATCGGGTGCTGTAATAAGCGGGAGAATCAGAAGAATATAAACTTCATACAGTTGGACAAACGCCCCCTACCTTGTGACATAACGAAACGCAATCAACGAGAACAAGGATTATGGGGGCGTTTTGTATGAGCAGTAGGGAGAAGGATAAGGATAAGGCATTTATTTTCAATAAGCTTCACGCTGTAATCATCGAATCTGACTCCTCCGACAAACCCCTAGCTGAATGCTACAACGGAATAAGGGATTTAGTCAGAGAGGAGAAGCGGATAAAGTATGATAGCCATTTACGCAAGGGTATCAACCGAGGAACAAGCTAAGAGTGGGTATTCACTAAATGACCAAATTCGCCAATGCCGTGAAAAGGCAGGGAACGGAATCAACGTTATCAACTATATTGACGATGGCTATTCTGGTGAATTTCTAGAGCGTCCAGCTCTATCGAAACTTCGGAATGATATTCGGGCAGGCTTAATTGATAAGGTCGTAATATACGACCCCGACCGTTTGTCCCGTAAGCTAATGAACCAGCTCCTAGTCTCAGAAGAAATCGAAAAATACGCTGAGCTACTCTTCGTAAATGGCGACTATCAAAAGACACCTGAAGGAATGTTGTTTTATCAAATGCGCGGCGCAATTGCCGAGTTTGAGAAAGCCAAAATTAACGAAAGGATGTCGCGTGGTCGACGGGAAAAAGCCAAACAAGGAAAGGTTGTAAAAGATGTGAAAGTATATGGCTACATATTCAATCGAGATACAGAAGAACTAGAAATCTACCAAACCGAAGCTCGAATCGTTCAGCATATTTTCGACCTCTTTACAGACCCTAAGGGACGGGTTAAAGGAATTAACGGCATAGCCTATTATTTAAGCGAAAAATGCGTACCTACGAAGCGTGGTGGCGTTTGGCACAGGCAAACCGTTCGTCAGATTCTTATGAACGAAACTTATGCTGGCGTTTTCTATCATAACAAGTGGAATACTGAAGGAATGCTCGCTAACAAATACCGGGGGGACGAAGAAAAGGTTTCAATGAAGGTACGCCCCCGCGAAGAATGGATTCCAGTTCAATGTCCAGCGATTATCGAACGGGAAACATTCGATTACACTCAAAAGTTGTTGAAGGAATCGAGACGGCGCTGGGCGGGTAGCCCTAAGCGAGAATACCTTTTAAGCGGTCTAGTACGTTGTGGGGATTGTGGAAATACGATGACCGGGCGACGGAGCAAGAATTGGGGTAAGTACTCTACAGAGTACACCGACGTTAAAAATACAGCAGGCGCTAAGAAACGTGGTTGTGGAAAGCGAATTGGGTACGAAGAATTAGACAATTTCGTGTGGAAGACGTTCGTCCACCTCATTTTAACACGTGGAGAAACAGCTGCAGAAGCCGCGGCAACTAGTCAGGAGAACGGTAAGTCTTCTTATGAGCAGAACGAACTGGAAAGGATTACAGCAGAACTTGAACGCATTAAGGTTGCGCGTCAACGGTTAATTAAATTTCTGACAATCAATATAGATGTTATTGACGAGGACTATATTCGGGAGCAATTAAAGGATTTAAAGGCGAACGAGGTAAATTTGTTGAAACAGAAAGACGAAATAATAGTGCTTCTGGAATCGCAACAGCACGAGGAAGCAAACGAGAATATTTGTAAAGAAACAATTGGACAGTA
>JBILCE010000105.1:0-4332 GCA_044353305.1 Paenibacillus sp. | reverse complement strand
CGGCACGTGTTTATTATACATGTAGAAGCGTACGACAAAGGGATTATGCTGGATAACAAATCAGCATAGTCTCTTTGTTTTTGGGAAGGGGACTGGTAAGATAGAAGGTGGATAGGGGGGCCTTACATGAATATCAAGGCATTGTTGAAGGGGCTAGAAAAAGGGGGCATTGCGCCCGTTTACATTTGCTACGGCTTGGAAACTTATTTATTAAATCAATTTATTCAGGGTGTCGAAGAAGCGGTCGTGGAACCGGAGTTACGCGAATTTGCCGTCATTCGCTATGACCTGGCTGAAACACCGCTCAGTGCGGTAATTGAGGATGCTCAAACACTTCCTTTCTTCGCACCGCGCAAAGTGATCATCGCTAGCCGTGCTTCTATGTTTGGTGCCCCGAAGGAAACCGGAAAAAAGGACCAAAAAATCGAACATAAGGTTGAGCAATTGACTGATTATCTTAAGCAACCTGCCGACTTTACGGTGCTCATTTTCGTCCATGAGGCAGATAAGTTAGATGAACGCAAAAAAATCGTTAAAGCGATGCATGAACGAAAAGCTGCACTGAACTTTGCCTCATTATCACAGTATGAGTTGACTGAGTGGATCAGAGAGCAAGCAAAATTTAGAGGAATTGCCATACAAGCAGGAGCAATTGACAAAATGATTCTCATAGCGGGCAATCATCTTCAAATGTTGGACCAAGAATTAGATAAACTTAAACTCCATGTGGGTCAAGGCGGAACTGTCACCGAAACACTCGTTGATCAACTGGTCTCACGAAGTTTTGAGCAAAGCGTTTTTCTACTGATCGAAGAAATGATTCGTCTGCGCCTTGACCGTGCGCTTGATATGCTCCATGAACTACTTAGGATGAAACAGGAGCCAATCAAAATTTCGTCCCTATTCGCTCGTCAATTTCGGATGATGTACCAAGTAAAAGAATTGGAGAAAATGGGCTATTCCCAAATCCAAATTTCATCCCAAATTGGCGCTCAACCATTTGTCGTCAAAAAAATCTCTGATCAAGTAAAAGGGTACACGACAGACCAACTGACTTCGATTTTATCGCGCCTAGCCGATCTGGATTTCCAACTCAAAAGTGGAAAAATAGACAAAGTACTCGGTATTGAACTATTCATCTTAAAGATGGCGAAATAATAGCAAAACAAAAAAAGCCCGCTCGATCAAAATCGAATGGGCTCCCTGCCGCTATTCCGATCAGCAAGCGCTTGAAGGATCAAGCGTGCCAAATGTTGGGTATCGTAATCCGTAACTTTACGCTTGTGCACTCAGTGCGTTTAGCTTCTTAGCCAGACGGGATTTCTTGCGGCTTGCTGCATTCTTATGGATTAAGCCTTTCGTTACAGCCTTATCCAATTTCTTGGTGGCGATAATTAAGGCTTGTTTTGCGTTGTCCACGTTGTTGTTCTCAACAGCGACTTCAGCTGCTTTCACCGCAGTACGAAGTGCGGATTTTTGCGAAGCATTGCGCAGACGGCGCTTCTCGTTAGTCTTCACGCGCTTAATTGCTGATTTAATATTTGCCATTCCATTCACCCCCTGAATCATGCAATAAACGGGCTTGGCTCGGAAAAAGTCCTGCAAGCTCCATAACCTTCCACATTCTATCACGCAACAGGTCAAAAAGCAATAGCTACAGCGTTTACTCGCATGAATCCCTCATCCGTGAATATCCAAGTAAAAATCAAGCAAAAATAAAGTCGAACAATTCAAAGTTGGGGGGCATGAATCAATTGGAACTGAACCAATATACATACAGCGTTGATCTTGCAGTAGAAGCAAATGAACTCGCATCCCGAAATGGGAAAAGCATCCCTGGTCTACAAATGGACAGCTACGAGGAAAATGGCATTAAAGTAACAACGATGCACCTTCAAACTGATGAAGCCGCACGAACCATTGGTAAAAAACTAGGACACTACGTCACCTTAGAAGTGCCTGCACTTCGTTACAAAGACAGCAAACTTCAAGACCGCGTTGCGACCAAAGTCGCACAAGAATTTGAGAGATTTTTAAAAAAAATTGCAATTCCACTTAACGCAAAGGTGCTGATCATCGGATTAGGTAACGGAAAAGTAACCCCTGATGCCCTCGGCCCCCTTGTCGTTGACAATATCATGGTGACCCGACACTACTTCGAATTAATGCCTGACCAAGTTAATGACGGCTACCGTATGGTAAGTGCTATGGCCCCGGGAGTTCTCGGTACCACCGGTATTGAAAGCAGTGATATTGTGTGCGCCATTGTTGAAAAATCCAAGCCTGACCTTGTTATCGCTATTGACGCACTTGCTTCCCGTTCCATTGAGCGGGTCAACACAACCATTCAAATAGCTGACACAGGAATCCATCCTGGTTCGGGAATCGGCAACAAACGAAAAGGTCTTACTCGCGAAACATTAGGCGTACCCGTTATTGCCATTGGCGTCCCTACAGTTGTCTATGCTTCAACGATTGTTAACAATTCCATCGATATGATGATCCGTCACTTCAAGAATGAACAGGCAAATTCCGCCCAAATAATGGGCTTGCTCGATCGCATGACGGAAGAAGAGCGGCTCCAGCTTGTTCGCGAGGTACTCGATCCCGTCGGCCATGATTTACTCGTCACTCCAAAGGAAATTGATCAATTTATCGAAGATATAGCCAATATTATTGCTAGTGGTCTTAACGCTGCGCTTCACAAGGCGATTGACGTTAAGAATGTTGCTGCATATACACATTAATTTGGCGGTGGTGGGGGTAAGAAACGGATGTGGTTACGAATTTGGATCTCAATGAGTAATCCACGCCACCATTAACAAAATTGAATGAACAGCTATCAATCCAGCAGCCCTGGATATCTTGCTGTTATAGTCCATCGTTAAGTAACGTGTAGAGTCGATTATACCCCCGGATGTATAAAATTACTTACAACACCAGAGTGGAACATTGAAAAAGCTCAATAATTATTATTGAGCCCTTTTTCATGGGAAATTAACATTGGTCATTTTGCGGTTTTATATTCAAATGGCGAATCAAATCAATAGTTCGAAAGCTATCCGAATTCGATTTATTTATTAATTGATTAATAGGTAGTGAACTTGTAAAATTATCGTATTAACGATGAGAGCTTAATAGGCTTATAGGAGGACTACTCATGAAAATCAAAGAGGTTAAAAAAATGTTACAGATTATGTCGATCGTTGTTGCCATAATCGTACTATTTTTGCCTGGGAAAACGGTAGATGCTGCATTAGTTCAAGCGACTTTTGTTGGGGACGCTTCAGCTGATTCGTCCTATAGAGCTACCAATTCTTCTTTAACTAATACGGATATGACGTTATATATGGATAATAATGGTAACGGTACCAATATTGTCAATTACATTGGTGATGTCATGAATTTTGGGCAAGATGGATTCCAAGCAGCATTAAAGTTTTCACTTCCGCCGTCGACTTCAACATTACAAAGTGTCAAACTAAGACTGAAAGTAATCGATATAAGTAACTCTCCTACGGTTACTGTTACGATGACGGATGACAATAATTGGAGTCAAACTAACAGCATTTCTTCGTTTCCAACATTAATTAACCCTGTCACTGTTCTTTCGAACCAACCGGTCTCAACGGGTTGGATTGATTTGACACTTTCATCAAACAATATCGCTCAAAAGATCAGTTCCTTTAGCAGTAGCACTATTACTTTGATCATTTCTTCTAGTAACGGCACTCCTGGCTCAAATACATATTTTAATTTTGTTGCCGATGACAATAATGATAACAATCAAGCACAACTTTCATTGACATATTATGATGCTCCTACAGTAACGTCCATAAGTCCAACTAGTGGCCCGACAGCAGGTGGAACCAGTGTAACCATCACAGGTACAAATTTCACTGGAGCAACTGCAGTAAAGTTTGGCGCGACGAATGCTTTCAGTTATACCGTAAACTCCGCTACCCAAATCACAGCTACCGCTCCATCAGGTGTAGCGGGAACAGTTGATGTAACTGTTACGGCGTCCGGGGTTACCAGTTCAACAAATGTTAACGGTCGATTCACATATGTAGCCCCCCCGACCACATACACCATGACCTATAATGGCAACGGCAACAATGGAGGCACAGCTCCAACGGATGGGGGAAGCCCATACAACACTGGCTCCACGGTAACAGTGTTAGGAAACAGCGGGAACCTCACGAAGTCCGGCAACACGTTCGCAGGTTGGAACACGGCGGCTAACGGCTCGGGCACCAGCTATAGTGCCAGCAACACATTCACGATCGGTGCAAATACAACCCTGTATGCACAGTGGACTCCTATCACATA
>JBILCE010000104.1:0-4369 GCA_044353305.1 Paenibacillus sp. | reverse complement strand
TGGTCAAGCCAGACCCACCTTTTCCAGCACTTCTTGATGGTGTAGCTGTGCAAATCACGAGGAAGCGAGCTTGACCGTTTATGCACGAAGATAATCAACTATCCGTTGCCTATGTTGGACTAGGGTCAAACATGGGTGACCGTCAAGCGTACCTGCAAGAAGCAATTCACATGCTCAATCAACATGCAGGCACTCGAGTAGTGCGCGAATCATCCATATATGAAACAGATCCCGTTGGCTACTTGGAGCAGCCGGCCTATTTAAATATGGTCGTCGCCGTAGAAACAATATTGGATCCATTATCCTTATTACACGATTTATTAGATATGGAACTTCAACTGGGACGTATTCGGACGATTCGTTGGGGACCGAGAACTATTGATCTGGATTTACTTCTTTACAATCATGTTCGGATGGACACACCAGAGCTTATTTTACCGCATCCGCGTATGCTCGAGCGGGCTTTCGTGATGATTCCACTAATCGAAATAGCAAATAGTTTCTATCTTAAACAGTTAGACGTAGAAAACTGGACAGCTTCAAAAAGAAAGGAAGGTATCAAAATATGGACGCCTATGCCTTAGCATTACGCATTCGTGCGTTTCGCAAGTTAAAGGGATATACACAAGCCGAGCTTGCTTCTTCATTAGGCATATCAATCGCCGTATTAGGCACGATTGAACGGGGAACTCGCAAGGCAGATACGCAAATTTTGAGACGAATTGCCGAACAATTAAGCATAGATTTTGAAGAACTGACATCTCTATCATAAGGGGGAAATTCAGACATGCTTAAAATTGGCAACGTCGAAACGAACAATAATGTCGTATTGGCCCCGATGGCGGGCGTCTGTAATCCGGCATTCCGGCTGATTGCCAAGGAATTCGGATGTGGGCTTGTCTGTGCGGAGATGGTCAGTGACAAGGCAATCGTACATGGCAACAAACGAACGTTAGAGATGCTATATGTTGATGAGCGTGAAAAGCCGCTAAGCCTGCAAATTTTTGGGGGAGATACTGATACGTTGGTGGAAGCGGCAAAGGTCGTTGATCAGTATACGAATGCTGATATTATTGATATCAACATGGGCTGTCCCGTTCCTAAGATCACTAAATGCGACGCCGGCGCTCGTTGGCTATTAGATCCTGGAAAGATTGAGAAGATGGTGTCGACCGTGGTGAGTGCAGTTAGCAAACCGGTAACGGTGAAAATGCGAATCGGCTGGGACGATCAACATATCTACGCGGTGCAAAATGCAAAAGCCGTAGAGAACGGCGGTGGGAGCGCCGTTTCAGTCCATGGACGTACACGAGTGCAAATGTATACCGGCACGGCAAATTGGGATATCATTAAGGAAGTCAAACAATCGGTTTCGATCCCAGTCATTGGGAATGGCGACGTCTTTACTCCAGAAGATGCGAAACGAATGTTGGAGCACACAGGTAGCGACGGTGTGATGATCGGTCGTGGGGCACTTGGTAATCCGTGGATGCTCTATCGAACCATCCAATATTTAACAAAAGGCGAGCTGCTTCCTGAACCTTCGGCTGAGGAGAAAATCCGTATCGCCGTGTTGCACATGGATCGGTTGATTGCCCTAAAAGGGGAACAAACGGCTGTCAAAGAGATGCGTAAACACATGGCCTGGTATTTGAAAGGGTTAAAGGGAGCTGCACGAGTAAAAGATATCATCATGGAGATGACGGAGCGAGATGCAATGGTTCGTACATTGGATCATTTTATTTCTCGTCTCACGGAGGACATTCACGAGGATGAAAACCAAGAACAGCTAGCTTACCATTAATTTGTGCAAGATTTAAGCTGGTTTGCTTTGATTGACATTTCATAGGGCTTGCAATATAATCAGCACATAAATTTTGATTGGGAGACTCAAAACCTTTCCAGACGGGAGACCAACAGGCATGAGCCAAAAAGAAGTGATTCTGACTCAGGACGGTCTTAAGAAATTAGAAGACGAACTGGATAATTTGAAATCGGTAAAGCGCCGCGAAGTAGCAGAACGGATTAAGGTTGCGATTGGCTATGGGGATATCAGTGAGAACTCGGAGTACGAGGATGCTAAGAACGAGCAAGCCTTTATCGAGGGTCGAATAATTACATTGGAGAAGATGCTTCGCAACGCACGCATCATTTCTAACGAAGATGTGGACATTGAAACGGTGAGCATTGGTTCGATTGTAACGCTTAAGGATTTGGAATTTGATGAAATTGTTGAATATTCGATCGTAGGCACGGCAGAATCAAATCCGCTTCAGAACAAGATTTCTAATGAAAGCCCAGTCGGCAGGGCCATTTTGGGTAAAAAGAAGGGCGCCACTGTAGATGTGAACGTACCTGCAGGCATAATTCAATACCAAATTATCGATATCAAGAAGTAAAGCAATCGGTCGGGGAATGATGAATGTTGAGAAAGCTTCCGAGCGGAAGCTTTTTTCGGTGTATTGGGAATAGAATGGAGATGAACGAATTGAGCCAAGAGTTAGAACTGAACGAGCTATTGCAGATTAGACGTAACAAATTGGACGAGCTACGCAAGCTTGGCATTGATCCTTTCGGGCAAAAGTTTACGTTGACCGATCATGCTACTGATATTTTGCAAAAGTATGGCGATAAGTCGAAGGAAGAATTAGAAGCCCTGTCAACGCAAGTGTCTATTGCGGGTCGGATCATGCAGAAGCGTCCGATGGGTAAGGCATCTTTTGTTCACATTCAGGATATCTCCGGAAAAATTCAAATATACGTGCGGAAAGACACGATTGGCGATTCCAAATTCGAAGCGTTTGACCTACTTGATATTGGCGATATTATTGGGGTCCACGGTCATGTGTTCAAAACGCAGACGGGAGAAACCTCAGTTAAAGCCCATGACGTTGAAGTGTTGTCGAAGTCTCTATATCCGCTACCGGAGAAATTCCACGGATTAAAAGATGTAGAGATGCGCTATCGTCAACGTTATGTCGATCTAATTATGAACCATGAGGTGAAGGAAACGTTTATTCTTCGCTCGCGGATCATCCAATCGATGCGTCGATATTTGGATTCACTTGGTTATCTTGAGGTGGAGACGCCGACGTTGCACGCCATTGCTGGTGGTGCTTCGGCAAGGCCTTTTATTACGCATCACAATGCGTTGGACATGCAATTGTTCATGCGAATCGCGATCGAACTGCATTTGAAACGCCTAATTGTAGGTGGGCTTGAGAAGGTCTATGAAATTGGACGTGTTTATCGTAATGAAGGAATCTCGACTCGACACAATCCTGAGTTTACGATGATAGAGTTGTATGAAGCATATGCGGATTATAAAGACATCATGAAATTGACGGAGGATCTCATTGCGCATATTGCCAAAGAGGTACTCGGTACAACAAAAATTTCCTATCAAGGCCAGGAGATCGATCTTTCACCGCCTTGGCGCCGTGTCTCGATGGTTGATGCGGTTCGTGAAGTATGTGGGGTAGACTTTAGCCAGCATATGACCGACGCTGAAGCCCATCAGCTTGCACGAGAGCATAAGGTGCCAGTAGAGTCGACGATGACGTTTGGACATATTTTAAATCAATTTTTTGAAACCCATGTCGAGCAAACGTTGATTCAACCTACATTTATTACAGGTCACCCTGTTGCGATTTCGCCGCTAGCCAAGAAAAATGATGTAGATCCGCGATTTACCGATCGATTCGAGTTATTCATCGTCGCTCGGGAACATGCGAATGCCTTTACCGAGTTGAACGATCCAATCGACCAGCGTGAGCGATTTGAAGCACAACTTGTGGAACGGGAGCAAGGCAATGATGAAGCTCACCAAATGGACGATGATTTTATTCGTGCATTGGAGTATGGTATGCCGCCGACAGGGGGATTAGGAATCGGTATCGACCGATTGGTAATGCTGTTGACTAATTCACCGTCCATCCGCGATGTGTTACTATTTCCGTTAATGCGGGAAAGACACGAAGGATAGATGCTGTGAGCCGCTCGACTTGTCGGGCGGCTTTGTTTTTTAATAGAATCATTACAGGTATGAATTTCCTGTTCAGGGGACTTGCATTCCCTATCCGGAATGTGTTACATTATCACTTGTCGCCGTAAAACGATGCCGCTCATAGTCAAGCAATATGGAATTCAGACTTGCGGACACGTTTGATGATGTGCTATATTATCAAAGTCGCTCTTCGAACGAGATACATCTCGGACATAGATTGATATAGCAAGAATAGTTCCTTGAAAACTGAACATAGAGTGAGTAACAAAACGCAAGTGTAAGAAATGAGCAAGACGAACGAACCTTATGGAGAGTTTGATCCTGGCTCAGGACGAACGCTGGCGGCGTGCCTAATACATGCAA
>JBILCE010000103.1:0-4388 GCA_044353305.1 Paenibacillus sp. | reverse complement strand
ACAAGCAGAGCGAGAACTTGTTTATTCAACGGGACAATCATTAACCGAATTGATCAGAAATATGATCCGACAGGATCCTAATTAGGAGGTAGATAATATGGATTTTAAACCACATATTCGCGTCATTCCCGATTTTCCTCAACCCGGGATTCGATTTAAAGATATTACCACCTTGCTGAAAAATGGACCGGTATACAAGGAAGCTATTGAAATGTTGAAGCAGTTTGTCCAGCATAAAGAAATCGATGTCATTGCAGGTCCTGAAGCGCGCGGTTTCGTCGTAGGTGCACCACTTGCCCTAGCGCTCGGTGTTGGTTTTGTCCCCATTCGCAAAAGCGGAAAGCTACCAGGCCAATGTGTCGAGGCTAGTTATGATCTTGAATATGGCAAAGACAAGCTAGCCATTCATCATGATGCGATCGAACCGGGACAAAAGGTACTGATTGCGGATGACTTACTTGCGACCGGTGGCACCATTGCAACCTCAATCAATCTCGTTCAAAAACTAGGTGGAGAAGTTGTTGGAGCGGCCTTCCTGATTGAACTTAGCTACTTGACCGGACGCGACAAGCTGCAGGGCATGGACGTTTTCTCACTGGTTACCTACTAATTTGAATTATCTAGCCTCGACCCTATGTTCAAGGGTTCGGGGCTTTTCGTCATATTCGTTCTTTTTCCTGTTAAAGAGTCTGTCATTCCTTGACGCACAGCGTTCTGAACGGCATAATAAATTCAAATGTTTTTGCGGAAAGGAATACGCAATGACCATCGAACGTTTAATCGAGAAGGCCTCCGTCTATTTAAAGGGTAACGATCTCGTCAAGATAAAAGAAGCATATGAGTTTGCCGAGCGAGCCCACCATGGGCAAGTTCGCAAGTCGGGTGAACCTTATATTTTGCATCCGCTTGCTGTTGCCGAAATTATTGTAAACATGCAGATGGACACCATCTCAATCATAGCAGCCCTGCTTCATGATGTAGTTGAAGACACGACGGTATCACTAGAGAAGGTCGATCAACAATTTGGCAAAACTTGTGCTATGGTCGTGGACGGCCTAACCAAACTCGAGCGTATTCAGTTCAAATCGAAGGAAGAACAACAGAACGAGAATTATCGCAAAATGTTCCTGGCAATGGCACAGGATCTTCGTGTCATGCTGATTAAACTTGCCGACCGGTTGCATAACATGCGTACCCTAAAGTTTCAATCAGAGGAAAATCAGCGTCGTATCGCCGATGAGACACTTGAATTATACTGCCCGATTGCGCATCGTTTAGGGATGTCGGCGATTAAATGGGAGATGGAGGACATCGCACTCCGCTATATAAATCCTCAACAATATTACCGAATTGCCAATTTAATGCAGAAAAAACGGACGGAACGGGAACAATTCATTGGCAACGTCATCAGCACCATTACTGACAAAGTTAGTGACATGGGAATTGAAGCGGATATTTCCGGTCGTCCCAAGCATATATATAGCATTTATAAGAAAATGACTGTTCGGAACAAGCAGTTTAACGAGATTTACGATTTATTAGCGATTCGTATTATCGTCGATAACATCAAAGACTGTTACGCCACATTAGGCATCATTCATACACTGTGGAAACCTATGCCAGGTCGATTCAAAGACTATATAGCGATGCCAAAAGCACATATGTACCAGTCGTTACATACGACAGTCATCGGACCGAATGGCGAACCGCTCGAGGTGCAAATTCGAACTTGGGATATGCATCGCACCAGTGAATACGGAATTGCGGCACATTGGGCTTATAAGGAAGGTCAAATAAATCCTGCCCCTGGTGGGGGATTCGGCGAGAAAATCGATCTGTTCCGAGAAATTCTCGAATCACAAAAGGAAACGAGCGACGCTTCAGAGTTCGTAGAGTCACTGAAGATGGACTTCTTCACCGACCTCGTATTCGTATTTACCCCAAAAGGGGAAGTAATCGAGCTACCAGCAGGCTCTGTACCTCTTGATTTTGCTTACCGCATTCATACGGAAGTTGGAAATCGAACCATTGGTGCGAAGGTAAACACCCGTATCGTGCCGTTAGACCATCGTCTGAAACATGGCGACATCGTTGAGATTTTAACCTCAAAACATTCCTATGGTCCAAGTCAAGATTGGATCAAAATTGCCCAATCTTCGCATACTCGCCAGAAGATTAAGCAATGGTTTAAGAAAGAGAAGCGCGAGGAGAATGTCATCCGCGGGCGTGATGCAATTGAACGTGAGTTAAAGCGACTTGGCATTGAACCTCCGACGGTTATGAGCGATGATAAGCTACTGGAAGCAGCCGGAAAATTTCATTTTGGCGATATTGAAGATATGCTCTCTGCTGTTGGCTTCGGTGGTATTACAGCGGCTCAAATTGTAACGAAGTTGACGGAAAAAATGCGTAGAGATGCGGAGGAAGCGGCCGCACAACAGCTCGAGTTGACGAATGAGGTTAAAGAGCTGAAATCATTGACGGAAAAGAAAAGTCGTCCGACCCATGGTGTTCAAGTGAAAGGCGTCGATAATTTGCTTGTCCGATTCGCACGTTGTTGCAATCCGGTGCCTGGTGATCCTATTGTTGGATATATCACTCGCGGACGTGGCGTGTCGATCCATCGAACCGACTGTACGAATATTCCTGCTGTCGGGGATGGTGACGAAGGCAACCGGGTGATTGATGTGGAATGGGTAAGTTCCGTGGAAGCGAATTACAATGTAGAGATTGAGATCACGGGCCATGATCGGCTTGGCTTGCTGAATGAAGTGTTGCAGGCCGTGTCCGAGTCGAAGACGATGATCACATCGGTTTCCGGTCGCTCCGATAAGAACAAGATGGCCATGATCCATATGACCATTCTGATTCGCAATATTGACCATTTACAATCGGTAGTTGACCGAATTAAACGCATCAAAGATGTGTATTCCGTGCAACGAATTATGCAGACATAATTCAACTGATTAGGTAGGGGGATCTCATGCGTATCGTGGTGCAACGTTGCAAACAAGCTAAGGTCGCCGTGGATGGTCAAACCGTTGGTGAGATCGGGCTAGGCTTAATGCTACTTGTTGGGATTACACATGAAGATACGGAGGGGGATGCCCGCTATTTAGCCGATAAGGTGGCGGGACTACGTATTTTTGAAGATGATCATGGGAAAATGAATTTATCGCTGCAAGACATCGGCGGAGCTGTCTTGTCAGTGTCGCAATTTACCCTTTATGGCGATTGTCGCAAAGGGAAACGACCCAATTTCATGGCTGCGGCACGGCCGGATCAGGCGGAGCCATTGTATCATATTTTTAACGATAGCCTTCGTAGCCTAGGGGTACAGGTTGAGACCGGTAAATTTGGTGCGATGATGGATGTATCGTTGACGAATGGTGGACCAGTCACTTTAATACTGGAGAGTAAGTCGACTTAACGAGTATGTCTATATTTTCGTATCAGCACAGCATATGGTACACTAAAGAGCGTAGCTTCTTGCATTCGCTTGGGGGTGTACCTTTTTTGATCATTCAGCTATGCCTGATCGGGTTTGATGACTTCCGCACAGACATTTTCCATATTGTTAAAATGTTTTATGAAGACGTCGAATTGGCAGAAAACGAGACGACGGATGCGGCTTTCAAACTCACAATTACAGTAACCAAACAAGAGTCACTAGGGGAATACATTGCGAATACACAACTTTTTCGTTGTGCCGATGGAGTCAGTTGGGAAGCCACCAGTGTGCGTGCTTACAGGGGGTTAGTAACTGAACAGCCTAGGCGAACGATGAAAAGGGCAATCGGCTTCAGCATGCTAGATGTTCTGCAGGAAGCAACGGGAATTGAACAACCTTGGGGAATATTGACCGGAGTCCGTCCTACCAAGCTGGTGCACAACTTGTTGCAGCAACACACTCGTGAGGAAACCATGCAGTTGTTACGGGACGAATATTTGGTGACAGGGCCCAAAGCTCTCCTAGTTACGGAGATTGCAGAGCGGCAACTGCAAGTCATTCCAGACTTGTTCCATTTAGACCGGGAAGTCAGCCTCTACTTGGGCATTCCATTTTGTCCGACCAAATGTGCGTATTGTACGTTCCCTGCTTACGATATTCGTGGAAATACGGGTTCCGTCGAGCTATTCCTACAAGGGTTGCATGAGGAAATTCGTGAAACCGGTCGTTGGTTGACACAAGCCGGCCTAAAATTGACTACGATGTATTGGGGTGGCGGTACGCCGACCAGCATAGAGGCAGAACAGATTGACGCCCTTTTTAAAACTTTGCATGAATCTATGCCTGGGATGTCCCAGTTACGTGAATTAACAGTCGAGGCGGGTCGGCCAGATACGATTACACCGGAGAAACTTCAGGTGTTACGTCGCTGGAACGT
>JBILCE010000005.1:0-12736 GCA_044353305.1 Paenibacillus sp. | reverse complement strand
CAACCGAATCATCCCCCTTACTTACAGTTTAATTTATTGTAGGGGGGGACTCCAGTTTAATTAGGGGGCTTTAGAGAAAGTACAATATTAGATTCTTAGACAGCCCCACACGCCCAACATTCCTGCACATTATGCAACATTATGACCACTAAACCATCTTCAGACACATAATTACTGCACTAAATACAACATTACTCTAAACACTATTGCTTCCTCCGTCCAAACTTCCCACTTCTGCACCATAACTGATCGCCCACACAACTTATCCCCAACTTCATTCTATCCTAGTCTACAACTGCCACCTATGAGCATTCTCCAATTAATTCATCACCTCTTCGTCTACTTTACACCACACCTGCTCGCTCGCCCCAACGCCTGATTCCTCGACTAATTCATGACCACTTCATCACCCACCCGCTTCTTATCTCATAGATGGTGAATATTTCCCTGGGGGGATGATCTACAACAACACAAAACCGCCACCCTACAAAGGGTGACGGCTTATTCACTTCTACCACCCCTCATGGGGCTATGTCCATTTCGCTTCTGCCAACAACTACTTGTTGCAACCTCTTGTGAGGTAGATGTTTAGCAACTAATCATATTCCTGCGCATGCTTGGGCTCATTTAAGGTTGTACCGCGCATGAGGATGCTCATGCATGATCGCCCTTGCGGCATAATAACCGCTAAGCGCTGCGGACAGTGTACCGGGACCCGGAAACACTTGCTCTCCGGTTACATACAACTGCGGTGCCAAGCCTCGTACCCCTCTTGGCTTCGTGATGGCATTCGCTACCGTCAAAGGAAAGCCACCGACCTCCGACTTGCCGATGTACGTCTGATAAGTTGACGGCGTTCCCGCATCGAGGCGCAACAGATGTTGCCTTACCGGAATCACTTTGTCGATTTCGTCTAGCATCGCTTGCGCTACTTGTTCTTTCTTAGCACGGTACGCTTCTTTGGAAGCAAACGTCCATGCTTCAGGCGGCGTGTGTACCGATGCCGTCATCATCATTTCCCCGGCTATCGGTTGCCCCGTAGCGTCCATCGATCGATGAAACGTCACATAGACAGGACCATATTCATCACCGAATAAGGCTGCATTTTTGGGGTCAGGCACGATTTGATAGGCAAAAGGAAGGGCTCTCCCGTTCAGCGTTTCTTTCCACACGACGTCATGCACAATCGCATCAATCCGACATGCCCCCCACGCTACCTCTTGCTCCCGCTCACAACGCGTACCCGGACCAAACGACACCCCTGCATTATTGATCACTATGGAATAGGATGCGCTGACCCTTCGACTTTCGACTTCCCACTCCTTGCTTTGCTCGTTATAGTTGATCGATCGCACAGGGGATGCGAGCACAACCTTACCGCCTAAATCAACTATACGTTCAGCTAGTCGCTTACTAATCTGACCGATCCCCCCCTCAACGCTGAAGCTTCCTCGTCGATAAATCGCCAAAGCCAAACTTGACGGCAATAATGCTGCTTTACTGACATCGGTTTGGACCGCATCAAGGAGTTGTGCATTGAGAAGTTGACGTAAGCAACTATTATCGGCAAGTCCAAATTGGCGCATCAAGTCCTCAACGGTAGATAGTGCGTAGCGAGCTAATCCAAGCAGGCGAAACGGATGGCGTACCGCATACTTAGGCAAATTACCCCAATCAACCGCGCGACGCAACGGTAAAGCGGCTCTCGTCTCGGTGACCGCAAACACCGTGTCGCTTATCCGTGAAAGAGTTCGCCAAAAACGCAACACAGCGTCGATCTGATCGGGAAAAGCGCGGCTTAACTCCTCTTCCCAACGGGCGGCATCTTGATACACCGAAACGGTGCGATCTGGCAACACAATATCCATTGGATGCGTAAGCAATGTGGCAGGGGCTTCAATTTGTAGCTCTTTGCAAATGCTCCTGAAGATGCCTTGCTCCTCTAGCCCAAACGCAATCGTAGCACCCGTCGGAAACGTACGCCCTTGGCGAACATACCATCCTGCGGAACCGCCAACCGTCGTTGCTTTTTCCAATACCGTAACGTCATACCCGCTTTGTGCTAAATATGCCGCTGCAGTTAAACCGCCCACTCCTGCTCCGATTATACAGACGGTTTTCGCCAAGCGATCACCCACTTCCATTTATTGCTTACTTGCTGAAAATATTTCGGTTCGGTGGACCACTTTCGTCATCAAGCCGCCTTTGATGCGAAGGGACACGACCGGTTCTGGCACCACTGGTGTATCCACAACCGGAAGGAACCGGTAATGTTGACCTATTGTCGCAAGCAAAATAGCCGCTTCCATTAAGGCAAACCTGGAGCCAATGCAGCTTCTAGAGCCACCCCCGAATGGGAAGTAGGAGAATTTAGGCCATCCTCCCATGTTGTTATCGTCAAAACGCTCTGGTACGAACGAATCCGGATCCGGAAAAATAGCCTCATTGCGATGGATCGCATAAGGGGAAATCATAAAGGTACTACCTTTTTTAAATGATTCGCCCAGCAGTTCGACGTCTTGATTCGCTTCCCTATAAATGAGCCATGCCGGCGGGTACAGCCGCAGTGCCTCTTGAATGATTTGTTGCGTGTAGGGTAGGCTGCGATAAGCCTCCAGTGGGGATGTCGCTAACTCCTTCTGCTGATCGATTTCTTGATGGAACTTCTGTTCTACCTCAGGATTTCGGCTTAGAGCATAAAAAATCCACGTCAATAGATTGGCCGTCGTTTCGTGCCCTGCAAGCAACATCGTCATCAGTTGATCCCGCACTTCTTGTTCCGAGATAGGCTCCCCTGATTCGTGCACAGTATCGAGCAGTAATCCCAACAACGTCATTTGATAGCGGTCCGGGTGCTGTTTGGCCTCACCAATGACCCGATAGATCATGCTTTCTAGCTTGTGAATCGCTTTTTTATGGATGCGATTGCCTTTGGTTGGTATAGCTAGTGGTAATAAAACAGGCTTAAACAAAGTTCGCGCAGACTGTTCGATCGTGTCGCTTACGGCCATTGCGAGTTCCTTTTTTTCCGATTCCAAGTCAGTGGCAAACATTGTTTTAGCAATGATCGTTAACGTTAGTTGCATCATTTCATCTTGAAGATTACATACATTTTTGCTGTGAAATTGCTTAATGGCTTTCTCTGTTTCCTCGACCATAATCTCTGCGTAGCGTTGCAGTCTTTCTTTGTAAAAAGTCGGCTGCATATACTTCTTCTGTCTACTATGCTCCCCGCTCTCGGCCGTGAGAAGACCATCACCAATTGTTCTCCTCAGCACATCGGTCGTTCGCCCTTTTCGAAAATAAGTCTCCTTCGCCACTAATATTTCCTGGATAAACTCAGGTGAATTCACAATAAAAGATGGCTTGAAGCCTGTCCTTAGAGAAACGACGTCCCCCAGAGGTAGCATCTTTACGAGAAATGACAAAGTGTCCCTGTTGAAATCAAAATAATTTTGCAGGCGTGATGTCGGAATGTCTTGGACTCTGCTCATTAGAAGCCCCCTTACAGGATAACGAATTCAATCATCTCATTTGGATATCGATCGCGCTTGCTGAATCAATCGACAAACATTTGTGACGGAAAACGCCAGATTATCACTGCCTTTAGATAACGCTATATCTAAAGATGTGATTTCCCTTAGTATACCAATGATTGCAGTAAAACCAGAATCGTAGAGAGAATCAACGTCCGCCCCTACTTTGCCACTAAATGCGATCACGGGAACCTGATGTTTTTTAGCAATCGAAGCAACGCCATATGGGGTTTTGCCAAACAGCGTCTGGCCGTCAATGCTTCCTTCGCCAGTAAATACATAGTCGGCTCCAATAATTTGCTGTTCCAGGCCTGTTTGTTCCACAACCAACTCGACGCCTTTCTTCAATTCCGCATTCAAGAATGCAATGAGCCCCGCTCCTAACCCACCTGCAGCACCACCACCCGGTATGTCCCCGATGTTGATACCTAATTGCAATTCCACAACTTTGGCAAAGTGAGTCAAACTCTCTTCTAGTTGCTCAACCATCTCAGGTGTGGCACCCTTTTGTGGACCGAAAGTATAAGAAGCACCGTTAGGTCCAAGTAACGGGTTGGTCACATCACACGCAACCTGAATATGAACATGTCGAAGTCGCGGGTCCATTTTGCTACAATCGATTGAATGAAGTTTTTTTAAATTCACCCCACCAAAGGAGATTTCCATGCCGTCACGATCAAGCAAGGATACGCCCAACGCTTGCATCATACCGGCTCCACCATCATTTGTAACACTTCCACCGATACCTATTACTATCGTTTTGACCTGGTGATTCAACGCATGCTGTAACAACTGACCTGTTCCATATGAGGTTGTATGCAGCGGATTACGATCTTCTTTGGCCACTAGCTGGATACCGCTAGCACTAGCCATTTCCATGATTGCAGTATGTCCGTCACCTGAAATGCCATACTTCGCAATAACCTTCTGCCCCATAGGTCCAATTACTTCTGTCTCTAATATCCTACCGCCTGTATGAGTAACTAACGCTTCGACGGTACCTTCTCCACCATCTGCCATCGGAATTTTGACGCACTCTGCAGTGGGGAACACCTCACGTATTCCCTTTTCCATTGCGACACAGGCGTCGTGGGCAGACATACTCTCTTTAAACGAATCCGGAGCTAACACGAATTTCATTGTTCACCGTACTCTCTTGACCATTACCGGACTAGGCAAGGCCTCTTGTGATTAAATGTCCAGTTTGGGATATAAAACTGCATAGCTACCGCGTCATCACGAGAGCCTAGTCCCATCTGTTTATACTGTTCGTGAGCCTTCCATACTTGGTCCATATCGATATCTATGCCCAATCCTGGCTTTTTGGGTACCGCAATATGACCGTCTATAATTTGAAAAGGATCAACGGTTAATCGTTCAATCCCTTCTTGCCAAATCCAGTGTGTATCAATTGCTGTAATTTGCCCTGGTGCGGCTGCAGCGACATGTGTGAACATAGCAAGCGAAATGTCAAAATGGTTGTTTGAGTGCGATCCCCAAGTAAGACCCCATTCATGACATAGCTGTGCAACTCTTACAGAACCTTGCATCGTCCAGAAATGAGGATCAGCAAGTGGAATGTCTACTGATTGTAAGGAGAAAGCATGGCCCATTTGACGCCAGTCTGTAGCAATCATATTCGTTGCTGTTGGTAAACCTGTCCTTCTCCTAAATTCAGCCATAATCTCACGACCGGAGTAACCGTTCTCGGCCCCACAAGGATCTTCGGCATAGGCTAGAATGCCATGGAGATCGTGACACAAGTCGATGGCTTCCTGTAATGACCATGCGCCATTGGGGTCAAGAGTAATCCTGGCTTCGGGGAACCGTTCTTTCAAGGCCCGAATTGCCTTTACTTCCTCTTTGCCTTCTAGAACGCCACCCTTTAATTTAAAATCTTGAAATCCGTATTTTTGGTATGCAGCTTCAGCTAATCGGACTATCGCATCCGGTGTTAACGCTTCTTCATGTCGAATACGATACCAGTCTTCAGAAATATGGGAACCACTATAATACGGCAAATCAGTCTTATTACGATCACCAATATAGAATAAGTATCCTAATGTTTTTACTCTGTCTCGTTGTTGTCCTTCACCGAGCAATGCGGCGACAGGCACGTTCAAATGCTTGCCTAACAAGTCTAACAAAGCTGCTTCAAGAGCCGTTACCGCGTGAATCATTACCCGGAGGTCAAATGTTTGCAACCCTCGACCGGCAGCATCGCGATCGGCAAACTTGTGTTTTATTGTGTTCAACGTATTATTATAATTTCCAATGGATGAACCTAAGACAATTTGTTTTGCCTCTTCAAGAGTACTCCTAATCGCTTCTCCACCTGGTACCTCGCCTACTCCTAGTTGACCGGCGCTATCTTTAAGGATCACAATATTCCTGGTAAAGTAAGGCCCATGCGCCCCACTTAAGTTAAATAACATACTGTCCTTACCGGCCACCGGAATGACGTTCATATCCACAATAATCGGAGTTGAATGGTTAGATAACTGTGCGTTCAAAGCAAGTCCTCCTATCAGATTGTGAATGATATATCCTTGTCTCAAATAATAGACTCCCTCTATGGTTGCAGACGATCAAAAATAAGCAACAGTTTAATAATTACTAAATCATTAAACTTGCGATAGTCTAACCCGAGTTGTTGGGAAATCTTGTCCAATCGATAAAAAAGTGTATTTCTATGAATATGCAGCAAATCCGCGGTTCTTTTTACATCCAGTTCACATTCCATGTATATCTGTAAGGTCCGTTTTTGGTCTTCACTTAAAGTCCGACTGGAGCGCGAGTACTTTTGTATGTATTGGGTTTGAATTTCTTGCGGAATGGCATTTAAATAAGGTACGATACCCCATTCTTCAATGAAGCAGCCCTTTTGAGAGACATTAAATTTCTTCATCAATGAAACACTTTGCTGGGCTTGCTGGTACGATTCTCTATAACCAAGTAATGCCGAGCGCACATGACCTATCCCAACATAAAAAAGAAATTCATGCTTGCGTAATAGCTCTATTAAATCCAAATGGACAGACATTCGATTGCCTTCTTTCATCGGTATAGCGATGAAAAAAGTACCGTCTTCGATATATGTGCACAGCGATTTGGGGTCTGTTATATTCTTCAATTCCTGTAGAAGTTGTTCTTTTCCATCCGTCAACTTTTGTAGTGAGGATACGCTTGTTGTCTCTTCGCTCCATCTGAATTCCTCGATTTCGACGATCATTACACACCGTGGAATATCAACATCAATATCTAGTCGTTTCGCGGTTGCTATGAGCCTTTTCTCAGAAAATTCGTTTGAGCTAATTAATTCCATAATCCAATTTTCAAACGCCATTTTGCGATAATGGGTTTGTTTGTTCATATAGATCTGTTGAAGCAGTACCTCAACATGCATTTTCAATATCGTTCCAAATCTATAGACTTGCTCAGGATCACCTGTAATTCCGATGACCCCGACAATTCTATCCTGAAATTCTACCGGTAAGTTCACACCAGGTTTTGAGCCCGAAAATTTAACTAAATCTACTTCGGTAATGAGGAGTTGCTGCTGGGTTTCCAATACATGTAAAGCTCCCTCATGTTTCTGACCGATCCGTCCATGATCACCGCTAGCTACTATGATACCGTTGTCGTCCATAATATTAATGTTGAACCCCAATAAGGGAGTCAATTGGTTGACAATCGGTAACGCTAAACCCGTAGTGATTCTCATAAATCCTCCCTATTTAGCCCAAACATTTCAAACTATTGCTAACCTATTACCGACGAATCTCTATCTCCGCTAACTTTTCATAATATTGAGCTAAAGCGGAATGGTCTGCGTCTCCGAGCCCAGCTTCTCGCACTGCCTGCATCATTTCCATGACAGAATTAGTTAACGGTAGTGGAACGCCCATCTCGCGCGCTGTATCTAAGGCATTCGCCAAATCCTTGATATGAAGATTAATGCGGAAACCAGGGTTGAATTTCCGATCCATCACTAGCGGTGCCTTTGCATCTAATACTGTACTTCCTGCTAATCCGCCTCGGATTGCTTGATACACTAGATCAGGTTCTACGCCAGCTTTACTCGCTAAAACGAAAGCTTCTGACATCGCTGCAATGTGAAGTGCTACGATTACTTGATTTGCAAGCTTGGTAACATTTCCTGCACCAATATTCCCTGTATAAACAACCGAAGCTGCCATTGCCTCCATCATATCAAAGCATGCCTCGAACACTTCCTTCTTACCACCAACCATGACTGACAATGTGCCACTAATGGCTTTCGGTTCGCCGCCACTTACGGGAGCATCCAACATGTCAATTCCAACGGATTCTAAATTCTGGTATATTTCACGACTGACTAATGGCGCGATGGAGCTCATATCTATATAGACGGTACCCGGTTTGGCGCCCTCTATAATTCCATTTTCCCCAAGTACGACTTGTTTGACTTCTGGAGAGTTCGGTAGCATGGTAATAATGACATCAACTTGTTCAGCAACAGCTTTAGGAGTCGCAGCAACAGTTGCACCCGCTGCCTTCACCTCTTCTAACGCAACCGACTTGCGATCAACAACAACAAGCTCATAGCCTGCTTTTAATAAATTCAAACTCATGGGTCTACCCATGATACCTAGTCCAATAAAACCAATTTTTTTCAACATTTTTTTTCCTCCTGATTAGGACTTTATATAACCTAAGTCTGTTAGAATCGATTTCATTTTGTTCAAAACCGCATCAGAACTGGTGGTGTTTGGTTTAATTGATTTTCCCACTTTTAAGCCAATCAAATTGCATGCGTCTTTTGTTGCGACTGGAAAACTCGACATATTAAAACACATCCGAAATGGATTCAATTTGAATTGTGCTTCCCGCGCACCGTTCCAATCCCCAGCTACACATTTGTCATAAATTTCGACTACCAGTTCAGGTACAATATTGGCTGTTGATGCTACAGCGCCTGCTGCGCCATATATCATTGACCCTAGAATCATAACATCACGACCAGCAAACACTTTAAAGTTTCTATCTCGTGTCAGCCGAATATATTCGGCTGTTAATGTTAGTTCTCCGCTACTATCTTTTATACCGACAATATTAGGGATCTCCAGAAGCCTTAGTAACAAATTTATTGAAATATTATTTTTTACCTTGTCAGGGTTATTGTACAGCAGGATAGGTAAGTGGGTGGAATCAGCAATTGTTTTAAAATGTAAAAACAACTCTTCTTCCGTAGGTGTTAAAAACATGGGGGGTAAAATCGTAATCGCCTGCGCGCCTTGTTCTTCAGCCATTCTAGCGATCCTGACACATTCCTTGGTCGTAATTGCCCCAATCCCCATATAAACAGGGACCCGTTTGTTGGTTTGATCCAATATGATGGAAAGTGCACGTTTCTGTTCTTCGAAGTCTAGTCCAAAAAATTCACCATTACTGCCCATTGCTAAAATGCCATGAACGCCACCCTCGATGACATAATCGACGATGCGTCTTAGCCCATCCTCTTCTACACATTCATTCTCATCAATCGGAGTAACAATGGGCGGAATAATCCCATGAATAAAACTAGTGTCCAATTTCGTTCACTCCTATCCTATTGTGCAAAAGTCTAAGGTCTCCCTCGACTCTATATAACTCCATAATAGCATGAATTATAAGTTTTCTTCATTGTTCGTTGCGACAACAATAGTGTCAAAGATGGATAAAAAATTGTGCATTTGTACAATTTATGCCGATGCATTCTGATTTCAAATTGAATTTACTTTCCGTAAACCAATGAAATACCAGCCACCCTCTCTAACCACAGGTTTAATCCGTTCAATCCGATAGCCGGCTTGCTCGGAATAACGTTGGATTTCAACCTCTGTGGGAATAGGGTGCAAATTTTGGTGTGCTGTCATAAAGCTATTGAACGCAGCAGAGAATGCTTTTCCATTCTTGTTTAAATACATCGGGGAGATTAAAGTTAAAGTTCCGTTTTCCCGTAAGTTGGCGTTCGTGTAATTGAATAGATCTTTTCTTTTGTCCTCGTCAAAATAGTGCAAAATGTTGTTCAACATAATATGGTCGAACGATTTACCTTTGGACAGCCACCCGCCAACGTCCTCTTGATAGACGTTCACGTTGTGAAGTTGCTGTTCGCGAATTTTTTGCTGTGCGGCCTCAATGACCTTCGAATTCATGTCGATTCCCACAAATTCTTTGTTTTGATATCGTTTGGAGAGGGCAATTAAATAACCAGCATGACCACAACCTATGTCGAGAATCGAATTGGGCCGAGCTTGCTTAATCCATTGATGGACATATCGAATGGCCAGCTTCTCGATCATGGCCGACGTTTCGGCTACTGTTTGCCCGTATTGTTCATGGTGATACACTAGTTTTTCCTTAGTAGCGCTCATCAAATCCGGATAGCTAAGCAACGTTGGAATGTGAAGTTCCATCATTTCGCGTAATAGCTCACCAATGGAATAAGGGCTGTCTTGCGTGAAGTAAGTGGCTAATCGTTTAACTGGTCGGATGATCTGATGGCGATCTACTTGTAAATGACCAATGACAACACCCGTTTCAACCCAATTTTTCAACAACCTCTGATCCAGGTGTGACGATGCAAGGAACGCCTCCATCGTCTTTCCTTCGACGAGCTCGTCAAACAATCGCATCTTGAACCCGAGGTACGCGTGCCACGTTGGCAGAAAGCCCTCATTTCGTTTCATCCAACGCCTTGCTTCCCAGACCCGCTTCCATTCTTGTAACATAAATACCCCTCCTCCGCTCAATATTTTCTCCATGGATAGTCCTGCTTTTTATCGTAAAAATATTGCTCCTGATCAAATTCGTCGGGGAGATTGCGAGGCGGGATGAAACCGACTTCACTTAACCGGTCAAACAAAGTCTCCCTCCAAGCACCCAGACCTGAAATGTTTAGGATTTGTTTAAAATGTAACCGGTCGTTTCGTTGTATCGTCTGTAACACCTTAATTCGGAACCGTCTCCATAATGCATGATGAAACGAGTACACCTGGGCTGATTGATTACTGAGCGATGAGATAAGCTGTACCCGTGCCTTTCTAACTTGTTCATACCTGCGTAAATATCGGGGATCCGATAGTCCTTGCTCGTTCATCCAGTGGAGCAAATCACCGAGTATATCCGCATCTTGAATAGCTAAATTCATGCCTTCTCCGGCCATCGGATGAACACTGTGGGCAGCATCACCAATAATTACTGCATTACCTTTGACATATCGATCCGTATGAAGTCCCTCCGGGATCATTAATTGAATGTCTTTAAAACTATTAATTTGATTGACATACCCCTCCATTTCCGGCATGAGATCAATATAACGTTGATAGAAGGAGTCCAACCCTTCCCGAATAATTTCTTTATACTCATCAGGTTTTATAAGATAGACCGATCGCACACGATCATTTGGCAACGGGAACAATCCGAGAAAATAGCGTTGCTTGGTCAAGATGGTAGCGTCTGTTAAAGTGGGGGGCTTTGAGAATGATACGGTTAAAAATTGATGATTGTACGCCTTCTTCCGGAGACGAATTCGCAACGACTTCCGAACGGGTGAAATTTTTCCTTCCGCTCCGACGAAAAAATCACTTTTGATTGATTCTATCTGGCCATTTCGCTCAATGATCGCTTCTGTTTTTATCGGGTGATTCAAGGGGCCAAGCGATATCAATTTAACGCCTGCTTGATAAAATGTGGGGGACAGTTTCAGACACGCCTCTAATAAAATTTGTTTCAACTGTTCATGGGGAATCATGAGGGCATAGGGGAATTCGTGTTTTAAAACGCCATAGTGCAATTCTGCTTGCTGGAGTCCAAGCTTTGACAAGCCGAGCTCCTTCACCACCGTCCGGTCGATTCGATGCCCAGATTCGAGAATGCGTTCAATCACACCTAGATCTTTTAAGATAGCTAAACTTTTGGGTTGTAACAGTTCTCCCTTATATTTAGCGGAAGGCGCGGTGTTTTTCTCGAGTAGTACAACATCGACCTGTTGCTGCAGAAGCTTTAGTGCCAAGGTTAAACCGGCAATGCCTCCGCCCGAGATCAAAACTTTCATATCCTCACATCCCGTTATTGTGGTTTTCTACTCTATACGTGTGACTACTCTTCCATTGTATAATATTTGTATAACTTTTGTACACCTATTTGTTTTGGACTAGGCGATGTGACACGCGTTTGAAATTGCACCAATTAAAAGGTACACTTTTCATAAAATTGAGGAGGGAATTTCATGATTCAACGGACAGTGTTAATCAAATTTGCCGAGACCACAACACAGGAACAGCTAGAAGAAGTCATCAAGCGGTTTAAAGCTTTAAAGGACGTATTGAGTGGCATAGTGGAAATTCAAGCGGGATTCAATCTGGCGGAGAAAAGCAAAGAATATCAAGTAATCCTGATGGTGCGATTCGAGGATCAAGCTGCGCTAGACGCCTACGTTGCAAATGCGGACCATCAAGCGGTTGCATTGTTTATTCGCGAATCGGGTCGAGTGGACAGCATTGGGGTAGATATTGAGATTTAGCATGTAATCATAAACCGTCCATAGATGAGAAAAAACAAGACGCACGGTAAGGTGTCGTCTTGTTTTACGTTTAAGATAAATATAACCCTGCCTGTAGGCCAGATAGGACTGCATGTTCCACTTTTGAGGAGCTTGTATGCTGTTCACTGTCCCCCGCAAAGGCATCCCCTGCCAGAAGCAACGGTCCATGAATTCCAATATCCAGGAATGCATGTGGAAGAAGGTGATGTGCTTGGGCGTAACGCCATCTTTTTACCTGTACATCGATTATAGGTAGAGTAAAGCCTACAGCATCTTCGATATGAGGCAGCGCAAGCCGCATGATTTCGTCATCGCTATCCTTGTAATGCCGCTCCGACCAAGTCGCATCCATGTGAATCGTCCACGCTCCTGCTGGACTTATCCCCTTATGATGGTTGTCAGCCATCCATGAGATGACTCCTGGAACGGGCTCCCGCAAGTGGCCAGAAGGGAGGCTTTTTCCCTTATCAAGCTGAACAAGGATCGCTAAGCAAGGGGAATAAGTCACCGACTTTAACAGTGTACTTTGCTCATCCGCTATCGGATAGTTTCCCGCATCAAGTAGCTTTAGTGCTTGTGGAAGCGGACAAGTCATGACCAATGAATGGGCTCTCGATGCAAAAGGTTCACT
>JBILCE010000102.1:0-4415 GCA_044353305.1 Paenibacillus sp. | reverse complement strand
CATGTTTGCTTTGATGCATAGCCAATTGAATAAACCCATTTTACAAAAAAATGCAACACAGGAGGTTGTCAATGGACATCATACAAATCCCTCTTCAACTTATTGATGAAGATACGGATCAGCCCCGCTATCAATTCGATGAAGCCGCGCTACAGGAACTAATCACAAGCATCGAGGAATTGGGCTTGCTGTCCCCGATTAAGGTGCGGCGTTCAGGTGACGACCGTTACAAAATCATCTACGGCAACCGCCGATATAAAGCTTGTCAGCGGCTAGGCAAAACTACGATTCCGTGCATCGTTTCCGAATTGACTGATGAGCGGGACATTTATTTTGAGCAGATCGCAGAAAATTTGACTAGAGCCGGCTTTTCGCCGATTGAGGAAGCAGAAGCTTTCCATAAGTTATTGAACGATGCGAAGTTTAGTAGCTCGATCAAGTATTTGTCCAGTAAGTTAAGTAAGCCCGAGTCGTATATCAAAAATAAGTGCGAATTGCTTAAATTCGGCAAAGCCGTGAAAAAACTAATTGTGAGTGGCAGTGAAATTCGCAAGGATGTGTTGACGGAGGAACAACTTTTGCCAATCAAGGATGTGGAGTTGGAACATCGTGATCCACTTGCACTCATTATTGCAAGGGACGAGCTGCCTGTTAGTGATGTCAAGAAAATCGCGAAGCTGTTCAAGGATCCTGCGATTTCGGCTAGCACGAAGAGTAAGTTGCTTTATAAGTCGGGACGGGAACTGATCGAGACATGGTCGGTGATGGAACAAAATCGCGCAGAGCGGGCTAGAGAAAGTGTGTCTGTAACCAAGACGTCGTCAAAGAGAGTTGACGCTATTGCAAAACAGTCAACTACAAAAGATAACGATTTAGGGGAGCAGTCGGCCAAACTCACTGTCGTAACGGAGATGTCATATACTGAAGGAACATCCCCCCTAATAGCGAAGTTACAACAATTACATGCCATTTTAACACAACAAGCTACACCAATTGAGGAAATCGAGCCGTGGATAGACAAGCTTCAAACTTCGACTCCATTCATCGACGATGTCGATTCTCTCATTGACCAACTAGAGAATCATCTGGCGACTTGGCGAGTCATCCGGGAACAGGTGAAGAATCGTTTGGGCTAAAATAATTCAGTAGCAAATCGTAATGAAGGAGATTTGACGATGACTTTTGAATTCGACAAGCCCTATGATTGGGAAACGATTAGTATGGATTACATGCCATGGAATGCAAGGACTGAAGAACAGAAAGCTGATCAACGCAACTGGCAACAACAACTAGCCAACAGGTTTGATAGCTCATTTGGCAACGATTGTTATATTTCAAGACGTGCATTCGTATCACCGGATAAGCTCATTATGGGCGATTTTAGTTATATTGCAGCTGGGGCTATCGTTAGGAACACAGACCTATCAATGGGAGAATTCTGCACAGTTAACGCAAATGCCATTATCGTTGGTAAAGTAAAGATGGGCAACGGAGTACGCATTGCAACACATGCATCTATATATGGTTTTAACCACGGATACGCGGACATTACAGAGCCGATCTATAAGCAAAAAACAACTTCAAAAGGTATCGTAATCGGGGATGATGTCTGGATTGGTGCGGGGGCGGTTCTGTTAGACGGCGTTCAAATTGGTAGCCATTCGATTATAGCTGCTGGTGCAATCGTTACGAAGGATGTAGCCGAATACAGCATTGTCGGGGGTAATCCCGCTCGTTTAATTAAGGATCGCCGCGAACCCCAGTCGAATAGCCCATCAAGCGGGTTACACGGCGAACTGCATAAATTCGGCCTACGTATCCGTGAACAAATAGATGAGGTTCTTCAATTTTACAAAGTTTCAAATGAAACCGAGGAAACCTACCTAAATACGCCTAACGCCCCACCCATGGTGCGCCCTTGGTGTGATGCTATTGAAATAGCAGCCATGTTCGAAAAATTACCACCTGGTTTTACACGCGAGGAATTAGTGAATAAGCTACAATCGTTTCAAGATAAAACATCCGGCTTGTTCCCTGACCCCTGGAAACTTCCTAATCGGATGACAGATCGACCTGATGAACTTTCTGATCATCTTTCTAGATATCACATATTGGCAATTGGATATGCACTTGAATGTCTGGACGAACGCCCCCTTTCTCCCATCCATGTGGTCGAGCAGATGTCAACGGATACGCTATATAGGCTGCTTGACGAATTGCCATGGAGCACGAATGCTTGGGGTTGCGGTGATTGGATAGATGCTTATGCAACAGGTTTATATATCAATCAAACCCATTTTGGTTTACCGAAAACACCAGATGCGCTGTTTGGATGGCTTGCTACCCACGCAAACCCATTAACCGGCTTGTGGGGAGAACCGACTACGGAGGAACAATGGTTACAACCCGTTAACGGTTTCTATCGATTAACGAGAGCCACATATGCTCAATTTGGTCAACCACTTCCTTACCCGGAAGCAACAATTGATACCGTACTTGCCCACACTCGCAATGCTTCATTTTTTCGTGAAGATTTGGGGACTGCTTGTAACGTGCTTGACGTCATCCATCCTTTATGGCTTTGTCTAAAGCAAACGGACTATAGACGATCGGAAATTCAAGTGTGGGCAAAAAAACAGATCGATCGTGTTTTAAAGCGTTGGGTCGATGGTCGGGGGTTTAGTTTTCAACTAGAGACCCACGAAGAACCAAGCTTACAGGGAACTGAAATGTGGCTTAGCATTTTGTATCTGCTTGCAGATGTTCTTGACACGAGTGCTAGTCTCGGATACAAACCACAAGGTGTACACCGTACAGAGGTCGCCCTGCCCTATACCCCTTGGAAGCGTTGACCAAAGACACGATATTGGAGCAACCGATGAGGTTCAATGCGGGTACGACATGGCAAATTTATCACCCATTACAGAAATCCAACAAAGTACTCATGATCTCCGATCGAATACGGTAAATTTTATGATTAGTCGGTTAAAAAAACATGCTAGCTTCACGCCCAAAGCGGAAAGCTAGCATGTTTAATTCCTCGTTAGAGTAGGTCTCTCGTTTATAGCCCAAAGTCAAAGTAATTCTTCGCATTGTTATAGCTGATGTTCTCCACAATTTCCCCTAGAAGATCGAAGTCGGCTGGTACCTCACCATTTTCCACCCATTCACCTAGAATGTCGCACAAGATGCGGCGGAAATATTCATGGCGTGTATACGACAAGAAACTGCGTGAATCCGTCAACATTCCAACAAAGCGCGGCAATAAACCTAAATTGGCGAGTGTTTTCATTTGATCGATCATGCCATCCTTTGTATCGTTAAACCACCAACCTGAACCTAGTTGGATTTTGCCCGCGATGCCGCCACCCTGGAAGCTCCCGATAATGGTCCCGAGCACATAATTATCTTTAGGATTCAGTGAATAAAGAACGGTACGAGCAAGCTTATTGTCACGATCAAGCGCATCTAGCAAGCGGACAAGTGGACCGGCAATTGGACTGTCATTAATTGAATCGAAGCCCGTATCCGGACCAAGCTCTTGGAATCGACGTCCGTTATTGTTCCGATGCGCATTGATGTGAAACTGCATACCCCAACCAAGTTCCGCATATAGCTTTCCAAGAAACACAAGCGTGTACGTCTTATACTGCTTCTCTTCGTCTAGGCTCACCAATTCACCCTTCAACGCCTTAGCAAAAATCACTGCCGCCGCTTCTTTAGTCGTATCCGCATATGCGACATAATCAAGAGCGTGATCGGAGACGCGACAACCAACCTGATGAAAAAAATGAACACGCGACTGAAGCGCAGCAAGTAAGTCGTCATATGAAGCGATGGCATGCCCCGCTACTTCGCCTAATTTGGCAACCCACTGGAGATAGCCAATGCGATTGATCTCTAGCCCCTTATCTGGTCGGAAGGACGGCAATACTTTACAGTTGAACCCGCTAATGTTTCGGATTTTGACATGATACTCAAGCGAATCAATTGGATCGTCGGTGGTACAAATAACACGAACATCGGATTTCGTGATCAAATCACGAGCGGACAATCCGCCGGCGCGCAACTGAGCATTCGCCTTTTCCCAAATGAGCGGTGCATTCTTTTCGTTGATCAGATCATAGATCCCAAAATATCGCTGCAACTCCAAGTGTGACCAGTGATAAAGAGGGTTACCGATCGTCTGGGGCACCGTTCTAGCGAAAGCAAGGAACCGATCGTAGTCGGTTACACCTTCCCCACCGGTAATAAAGCGCTCCTCCACACCATTCGAGCGCATCGCTCTCCACTTATAGTGGTCGCCGTAAAGCCACACTTGAGTTAAGTTTTCATACGACTTATTCTCATAAATCTCCTGCGGGCTAAGATGGCAATGATAATCGATGATTGGCATTTTCTTTGCATAGTCGTGG
>JBILCE010000101.1:0-4441 GCA_044353305.1 Paenibacillus sp. | reverse complement strand
CGGTGACCCCGGTTATCCTAATCATAGGTGTCATCATGCTGCTTGGTGTTATTGCACCAACGGTGCCAGCGACAGTGATGGATCCATACAGTTATTACAAGTCGCTTCGTGGCGAATCTGTACCGGCATTCGGCAAGGGTACGTCAGACTCTGGGGGCGAGGGTACAGCTAACGCCTCATCTGGCTATAGTCGTAACGATCAAAATCTAGGCGGCGGGTTTGAATTTAATTACGAACCGGTCATGAAGGTCGAGACGACGCATCGCGCTTATTGGCGTGGTGAATCTCGTTCTCTCTATAATGGACTAGGTTGGGAAGCGAGTAATGCAGATAAGCAGGCGGGTACGTCTGTTGAGATCAATACGGGACTTCCACGTGATCCACGACTGGCGGGCAACAAGCTTAAGACAATTACCGTTACCCAGACGGTGACTTTTGAGGGTACAGACAAGTCTTATCCTGTCCTGTTCGGTGCACACGCGATTGAGAAGCTGATTAGCGCCGATGGTGGTACTGCTGTGGTCGACAAGATGTCGTGGTCGGCTAGACAGGGCGAGTTACGTTTTCAGGAGAAGGGTAAGCCGGACTATCCGAAATCGTATACCGTCATATCGCAACTTCCGATCATTGATGAAGCTGGGCTGCGAACGGCAACTGCAGGGGTACCCGCTGGTATGGAGGAATACTTGCAGCTACCAACCACACTGCCTCAGCGAGTCAAGGATTTAGCTCAGCAAGTAACGGCCTCTGGTGCAACGCCTTATGATAAAGTGAAACTCCTGGAACAATTCTTGCAACAGACTTATTCGTATACAAACAATCCGGATACGTCCAAAGCGAAGAGCAAGGACTTCGTTGATCAGTTTCTGTTTGAGGTTCGAGAAGGCTATTGCGACTACTATTCCACGGCGATGGCGGTCATGTCTAGAGCGATTGGTATGCCAGCGCGTTGGGTGAAAGGCTTTGCATCCGGTTCGGTTGAGAGCATTCCTGAGGATATTCAGCAGATGATGCAGGATGCTTCATCAGATGTGGTAAATCGAGATGGTGCTGGCATTTATACGGTGAAAAACTCGGACGCACATTCCTGGGTAGAAGTTTATTTTGCCGGATGGGGTTGGGTACAGTTCGAGCCGACATCGGGATTCTCGTTACCGACCACAGGCTCGGAAGTTACACAGCAAGCTACTCCCGAAATGACGGATAATGCAGTCCCAGCTCCAGCAGATCCATCATCTTTGATTAACTCCATTCAACAAGCTGTGACGAGCTGGATTAATGAAGTGCTTATCATTGCGGGATCGGTAGTAGTAGTGATTGCTCTCGTTTGGTTCGGTCGTCAGCAAGGGTGGGTAAGGCTTTTAAGTCGGGAGCCGGACGCTACGACCTTCAATCAGAAAATCATTGTCGAGTATAATCGCTTCTTACGTCGTTCACGAAGACGTGGCTATGCGGCTTATGCACATGATACAGCTCGCGAGACCATCGATCGATGGGTGAAGAAGGCGTCTTGGCTAAGCGACGATTTGCAATTGATCTTAGACTTATTCGAGAAAGCGAAATATAGTGGACGGAATGTAACCTCGGCGGATGTCGAGCGAATGACGAGTTTGACCAAGAAGCTACGTGGTATGATGTAGTTTACAATTGTGTTGTCGGAAGCTAATACGAATGGTGATATTAATTCGCTGGGAATACGAATACCAATGGGAATGCCATCCTAGAAGGAAAACAACTTCGAAGATGGCTTTTCGTTTTTTTCGAAAGTATGGTATCATTTGGGCTGATAATGGGCTTGTAAATGAGCAATCCGAAACGGGAGTGAACGCCTTTTGTTAAATCACCTGGTTCCGCGCCTGAAGGTTCAAACTATCTATGACATTCCGTTGCAGCAGCTGTGGGAAGCGGGCATTCGCGGGATTATTACAGATTTGGATAATACGCTTGTCGGAGCTAAAGATCCTCATGCGACACCCGAGTTGATAAAGTGGTTGGAACAAGTGCGGGCAATTGGTTTCAAAATCGTCATTGTGTCCAATAATCATCACTCGAGGGTTAGTCGATTTTCGGAACCGCTGGGTATACCTTTTTTGTACAAAGCAAAGAAGCCGTTGTTGGTTTCGTTTCGCCGAGCGTTGGAACTCTTACAGTTGCAGTCGGGTCAGGCGGCGGTGGTGGGTGATCAAATGATGACGGACGTTCTTGGTGGCAATCGACTTGGCTTGTACACCGTGCTCGTTCAACCGATTGCGCCCCTTGATGAAGGAAAGATGACCAAGTGGGTCAATCGTCGCCTAGAGCGACTGGCGTTAAAGCTGATGAAGGGTAGGAACACCGATGCTAGACGATGATGAGAAGTTGCAGTGCGAAGGTTGCGGCGTTACGTTACAAATGGATGATCGTGAGAAAGTAGGATATGTGCCATTAGAGGCGCTTGAGCGCATTCCTATTATTTGCCAGCGATGCTTCCGTATTAAGCATTATAATGAAATGTCGAGTGCGACGGTCAATCAAGACGATTTCCTACGGATGCTTGGGACGATCTCGACGACTCGCAGTCTCGTGGTCCATATTGTAGACTTATTCGATTTTGAAGGCAGTATGATCAGTAGCTTGCAACGTTTCATTGGCACCAATCCGGTCCTATTGGTTGTTAATAAGATTGACTTATTGCCTAAGCTAACTAATAAAAATCGGATCCTGAACTGGGTGCAGAAGCAGGCGAAGGATTTTGGCTTAAAAGTTGTCGATGTTGTGCTGGTGAGCGCCAAAAAAAATGAGGGCTTCGATCGTTTGCTCGAGAAGCTTGATACACACCGTGGCGGACGGGATGTATATGTGGTGGGCGCCACGAACGTGGGCAAGTCGACGTTAATTAATAATCTGATCCAAACCTACAGTGATCTTGATATGGAATTGACGACCTCCCCTTATCCAGGTACGACGTTAGACTGGATTCGCATTCCATTGGATGATGGTCGTTCGATCATCGACACTCCGGGGATTGTGTATAAACATCGGATGAGCGAAGTTATCAAGAAGCACGATTTAAAAGCATTGTTGCCTGATAAAACGTTGAATCCAATTGTGTTTCAGCTGAATCCGGAGCAAACTTTGTTTTTTGGATCGCTTGCGCGGTTCGATTTCGTGCAAGGAGAGCGGCAGTCTTTCTCATGCTATGTGTCGGGTGGAATTAAAATTCATCGAACGAAGCTGGAACGGGCAGACGAACTGTATGCGGAGCATAAGGGGACGATGTTGACGCCACCGGTGATTGCCGATCTGGATACGTTACCGGCGCTTACGAAGCATGCGATTCGTGTTCCACAAGGGGCGATTGTTGATATTTTGATTTCGGGCCTAGGTTGGATTCGGGTCAATGGGCTGACGGGTGCGACGCTCCATGTACATGCTCCGAAGGGTGTTAAAGTGATGATGCGTCCAGCGTTGATATGATGTTGGTTGATCTCATTAGAGATAATGTTGGAGGTGGCCTGCTTTGGGAGCGGAGACGAGTCACGCAGAGTTAGATAGTTATACGGTGTTATATGGGGTGTTCGGTGATCCAGTACGGCATTCCAAATCTCCTTTAATGTTAAATCGAGCGTTTCAAGTTGCAGGCATTAATGCGGCATATGGGGCGTTTCATATTTTGCCAGGGACGCTAGGGGATGCAGTGCGCGGTATTCGCGCGCTTGGGTTCCGTGGGGTCAATGTAACGATTCCGCATAAAGTTGAAGTGATGGACTATCTCGATGAGATCGACCCTGCGGCACGTTCAATTGGCGCAGTTAATACCATTGTTAACGAGAATGGCAAGCTGTGCGGATATAACACAGATGGGATCGGATATGTGCGGTCGCTCCGTGAGGAGACTGGTTTTGAACCGAAGGGGGCAAATGTGCTACTGATCGGTGCGGGTGGTGCGGCACGAGGGATTGCTTATACGTTAGCTAGCCAAGGGGTGAAATCGATTCGCATCGCGAATCGTTCTGCTGAGCGTGCACAAGAATTAGCTGGCTATGTGAAGGATATGACGGACGTTCAAGTGATCGGCCTAAATCAAGTCGGGGAATATGCACGGCATGCTGATGTCATGATCAATTTGACACCTGTGGGGATGTCGCCGAACGTCGACGCAATGCCGGTTGATCCGGAAGTGCTGCACAGTGGTTTGCTGGTCAGTGATACGGTATATACTCCTTTAGAGACGAAGTTGTTGCGTGAAGCGAAGTTGCGTGGTGCGAGAACTCATCGCGGACTGGGCATGTTTATTTACCAGGGCGCATATGCGTTCGAATATTGGACGGGCCAACCGGCACCGGTGGTAGCGATGCGTGAAGTAGTGGAGCGGTCATTCAACGAAGTTTAGGGGAGTAACGCTTGCATGATGTATGCGGTCGGGTCGACAAGCGGGTTGGCGTGAGTTTTGGAAGAGGTA
>JBILCE010000100.1:0-4491 GCA_044353305.1 Paenibacillus sp. | reverse complement strand
GGTCGGGGCTGATCTGACGGACGAATTGATGGAGAGAAGTCTTCAGCTTTACGCGTTCGCTCACGATTATTGCGAGAAGCGTGGGATTATTTTGGCCGATACGAAATTTGAATTTGGTATCTACGAAGGTCAAGTGATTCTGATTGACGAGGTGTTTACGCCGGATTCGTCTCGATTCTGGGACAAGGCTAAATACGCGCTCGACATCGAGATTGATGGTATGGACAAAGAGCCCGTGCGTACATATCTAGCCAACTCTGGCTGGGATAAGAACAGCGAGCCCGCTCCATTGCCAGCGGACGTAGTCGAGGAGACATCCAGGCGATATCGTGAAATTTATCGAAGGCTGACTGTCGAGGCATAAGCGACATATTAACCCGAAAACTAGATGAACCTAGCAGCTTAGCTTAGCGTGTACAACCGGCCACAGGCCGTTATCCAATAAGAACAACCCATAAGAATAATGAGGAGGCTTTTCTCATGATCAAAGCTACTGTCTACGTGACGATCAAGCAAAGCGTACTTGACCCACAGGGCAACGCCGTTCAAAGTTCATTGCAATCACTTGGTTTCAATGAAGTGTCGAAGGTGAGAATTGGTAAGTATCTAGAAATCAACCTAAACACAACCGACCGTGCAGAAGCGGAAGTGCGTGTAAAGCAAATGTGCGAGAAGTTGCTTGCAAACACAGTTGTCGAGGATTATCGCTACGAGCTAACGATGGCATAATCGAGGTCACCTATAAGGAGGGAAAATGATGAGATTCGCGGTTATCGTGTTCCCAGGTTCCAACTGTGACCTCGACTGCTACAAAGCGGTTGAAGAAACAGTCGGCCAACCGGTTGAATACGTTTGGCATACAGAAACGGATTTGTCGCGGTTTGATTGTATTTTAGTACCGGGCGGCTTCTCCTACGGAGATTATTTACGTTGTGGTGCAATGGCTAGCACGGCACCTGTAATGGCAGCTGTGAAAGAAGAAGCAGCGAAGGGCAAATATGTGCTCGGTATCTGCAATGGGTTTCAGATTTTGACCGAATCCGGCTTGTTGCCGGGTGCACTCATGCGAAATAAATCATTAAAGTTCCGATGCCATCAGACGACCCTGCGTGTGGAGACAAATTCGAATCCATTTACAGTTGGGTATGGACTTGGTGAAGAAATTCAAGTACCAATTGCACATGGCGAAGGTAGCTATTATTGCGATGAAGCCACGTTGGCTGAGTTGAAGGCGAACGGTCAAATTGTATTCCGTTATGCAAGCGAGAACCCGAATGGGGCGGTTGATAATATTGCAGGGATTAGCAATAAGGCGGGTAATGTGGTCGGCATGATGCCGCATCCGGAGCGTGCAGTCAATCAACTGCTCGGATCCGACGGTGGAAAGCGGATGTTCACATCGATTTTGCAGACTTGGAGGGAAAAGCATGGCGCAGCAGCTATCGGTTAAGGAGCCTTCGGCGGAGCAAATTCAAGAACAGCAGATTTACCGCCAGTTCGGCGTAACCGACGCGGAATATGAAAAAATCTGCGGATTTATGGGCCGCAAGCCGAACTACGTAGAGATCGGCGTATTCAGCGTTATGTGGTCGGAGCACTGTTCTTACAAAAATTCCAAGCCTGTCCTACGCAAGTTCCCAACGACTGGTCCACGCGTGTTGATGGGTCCTGGTGAGGGCGCAGGTATTGTTGATATCGGCGATAAGCAAGCGGTTGTTTTCAAAATCGAAAGTCACAATCATCCATCAGCGGTTGAGCCATTTCAGGGCGCAGCTACTGGGGTTGGCGGTATTATTCGTGATATTTTCTCAATGGGTGCTCGTCCTGTAGCTGTGTTAAACTCGCTACGCTTCGGCAGGTTGACCAATGACCGCGTGAAATATTTATTTGAGCATGTCGTGTCGGGGATTGCTGGTTACGGCAATTGCATTGGTATTCCAACGGTCGGCGGAGAAGTCATGTTCGACGAAAGTTATGAAGGCAATCCACTCGTCAATGCGATGTGTGTAGGTCTTATTGATCATGATAAAATTCAAAAAGGTGTCGCCTCCGGTATCGGTAACCCTGTATTCTACGTCGGTCCCGCAACGGGCCGCGATGGTATCCACGGTGCGACGTTCGCCTCCGAAGAAATTACGGCGGAGTCTGAAGCGAAGCGTACAGCAGTGCAAGTCGGTGATCCGTTCATGGAGAAACTTGTGCTGGAAGCTTGCCTTGATTTGATTAATTCAGGTATTGTGGTCGGTATTCAGGATATGGGTGCGGCTGGTTTGACCTGTTCAAGCTCGGAGATGGCCTCCAAAGCGGGTAACGGTATGGAGTTGTACCTCGATGAAGTACCACAACGTGAAGAGAATATGACCCCGTATGAAATGATGTTGTCGGAGTCGCAGGAGCGTATGTTGTTCGTTGTGAAACCGGAGCATGAAGCGCAGGCGCGGGCGATTTTTGAGCGTTGGGGCTTGCATTGTGCAAAAGTTGGTAAGGTCACCGACGATGGTAACCTAAAGCTCTTCCATAAGGGCGAGTTAGTGGGTAGCATGCCGGTAAAAGCGCTGACCGACGAATGTCCGGTCTACAACAAACCTTCTAAGGTGCCTGCATACTATGAAGCTGGGGCTTTAATCGATACATCCCGCTATGCGGAAGTGAAAGACCTTGAGGATGCGCTTAAGCAAGTGCTTGCTTCGCCAACGGTTGCTAGTAAGGAATGGGTTTATAACCAATATGATTATATGGTTCGTACGGACACGGTCGTAAGTCCTGGATCGGATGCAGCTGTCGTTAAGATACATGGTACACGTAAGGCATTGGCAATGACGACAGACTGTAATGGTCGTTATGTTTATTTAGATCCGGAGATGGGTGGCAAAATTGCGTTAGCAGAAGCAGCTCGTAATGTCGTCTGTTCCGGTGCTGAGCCGCTTGCTGTGACGGACAACCTAAACTTCGGTAGCCCGGACAAGCCGGAAATTTTCTGGCAGTTGGACAAAGCAGTCGATGGGCTCGCAGAGGCATGTCGCGTTCTGGAAACACCTGTTATTGGTGGTAACGTTAGTTTGTATAATGAGAATGCAAAGGGAGCCATTTATCCGACTCCGGTCGTGGGTATGGTTGGTCTGGTGCATGATCTGGATCATATTACGACACAAGGCTTCAAGCGTGAAGGCGATGTCGTGGTTTTACTTGGTGAAACGCGAGTTGAGCTTGGTGGTAGCGAGTTCCAGTATGTGCTACACGGGGTAACGGAAGGGCGTCCGCCTGTTCTTGACCTCGCCGTGGAAAAGCGTCTACAGCGAGCATTGTTAACTGCGATCCAGAGCGGTCTAGTCGCTTCGGCGCATGACTTATCCGAAGGTGGTCTTGCTGTGGCGTTAGCAGAAAGCTGCATCAGCGGCGGTCTAGGTGCACAGGTGAATGTGGCAACTTCATTGCGCGCGGATCATGCGCTGTTTAGCGAGAGCCAATCACGCGTATTGCTTAGCGTGTCGCCAACTCAGTGGAGTGCGCTTGAAGAGTTATTGCGCGAGCATGCTGTGCCGGCTACCGTGCTTGGTACTGTTGTTGGTGAAAAGAAACTGTCGGTTGAGGTCAACGGGAAATCCGTCATCAATACTGCAGTGGAAGCGCTCGAGAAGGTTTGGAAGGATGCGATTCCATGTCTGATGAAATCCTAAACCCGAAGCAATGGTGGACCGGCGATTATTACAACGAGGGTGCGGGTAGCGATTTTTTCGACAAATTAAAAGAAGAGTGCGGCGTCTTCGGGGTCTACGGACATCCGGAGGCTTCTGCATTGACGTTTTTCGGACTACATGCGCTGCAACACCGAGGAGAAGAAAGTTGCGGAATTTGCACGAGTGACGGCAACGCGTTCTCCTACCATCGTGATATGGGCTTGGTGAAGGAAGTATTTGACCAGAATCGAATTGATGCATTAAAAGGACCGATTGCGATCGGACATGTGCGTTATTCGACGTCAGGGGAGAGTAAGCTCCAAAATGCACAGCCTCTTGTGTTCAAATACCGTGGCGGTGATCTTGCGATTGCAACGAACGGAAACCTAGTGAACGCCGATGAGCTTCGCAAGGAATTGGAAGCCGAGGGCTCGATTTTTCAAACGAGCAGCGACACAGAAGTAGTCATCCATCTTATCGCTCGATCGAAGCGTACGAATGTGGAAGAAGCAGTTAAGGAAGCGCTCCAACGTGTTATTGGGGGATTCGCTTTCTTAATCATGGTGAACAATAAATTATTTGTTGCCCAGGATCCCAATGCACTGCGTCCTCTGTCAATTGGCAAGCTTGGCGACGCTTATTTATTCGCATCCGAGACGTGTGCTTTCGAGACGTGCGGCGGCGAATTTTTGCGAGATATCGAGCCAGGTGAGCTATTGATTCTGGACGAAAACGGGATGCGAAGTGAGCGATTTGCCCAGATGGAGCGTCGGGCGATGTGTGCGATGGAGTTCATATACTTTTCGCGGCCGGA
>JBILCE010000251.1:0-2624 GCA_044353305.1 Paenibacillus sp. | reverse complement strand
ACACGTTAAACAAATCGCAGGTTGGGCAGAAGGTCGCGATGACAACAAGGAAATTCCGTTCATCCCTGCACGTATCGTGCTCCAGGACTTTACCGGCGTACCTGTTGTTGTTGACCTTGCAGCAATGCGCGCTACAACAAAACGCGCTGGTGGCGATCCGAAGCGGATTAACCCACTTGTACCAGTAGATCTCGTTATCGACCACTCGGTTATGGTTGATGCTTTCGGCTCTAGCACAGCGCTTGAAACGAACATTCAACTTGAATTTGAGCGCAATGAAGAGCGCTACCGTTTCCTGCGTTGGGCGCAAACGGCGTTTGATAACTTCCGTGCTGTCCCTCCATCAACCGGTATCGTTCATCAGGTTAACTTGGAGTACTTAGCATCGGTAGCAGCAACTAAAACGATTGACGGCGAAACAGAAGTGTATCCGGATTCACTCGTAGGTACAGACTCCCATACGACCATGATCAACGGTTTAGGTGTCGTTGGTTGGGGTGTTGGCGGTATCGAAGCTGAGGCTGGTATGCTTGGTCAACCGTTGTATTTTGTCGCTCCTGAAGTTATCGGATTTAAACTTACAGGTAAGCTTGCAGAGGGTGCTACCGCAACTGATCTTGCCCTTACCGTTACCCAAATTCTTCGTAAAAAAGGCGTTGTCGGTAAGTTCGTCGAATTCTTCGGTTCCGGTCTTGGTAACATCAGTCTCGCGGACCGCGCGACGGTTGCCAACATGGCACCAGAGTACGGTGCGACAATCGGCTTCTTCCCGGTAGACGGAGAAACGTTAAACTACTTGCGCCTCACTGGTCGCAGCGAAGAGCAAATCTCACTAGTTGAAGCCTACTACCGTGCACAAGGATTGTTCCGTACCGAAGAGACGGCTGACCCGATTTTCACTGATGTACTTGAGTTAGATTTAAGCACGGTTGTACCGTCACTTGCTGGACCAAAGCGTCCTCAAGACCGCGTAGAGCTGACCGCGATGAAGGAATCTTTTAATACGATTGTTCGTAGCCCGATCGATAAAGGTGGATACGGCCTATCTGAGCAAAAATTAGCTGAAGTCGTAGACGTACCACATGCCAATGGTCAAACATCGAAGATGAAAAACGGTGCCGTTGTGATTGCGGCGATTACAAGTTGTACGAATACTTCGAACCCTAGCGTTATGATTGGCGCAGGTCTTGTCGCAAAGAAAGCAGTAGCGCTCGGTCTGACCAAGCCAGGCTATGTGAAGAGCAGTTTAACACCGGGTTCATTGGTTGTTACTGACTATTTGCAAAACGCAGGCCTAATCGAACCGCTTGAAGCACTCGGCTTCCACGTGGCTGGTTACGGTTGTGCGACTTGTATCGGTAACTCCGGTCCACTTCCAGACGAAGTAAGCAAAGCAATTGCAGACAACGACATGACAGTTGCTGCTGTGCTATCCGGTAACCGGAACTTTGAAGGTCGCGTTCATGCACAAGTTAAGGCAAACTACTTGGCGTCGCCCCCACTTGTCGTTGCATACGCGCTTGCAGGGACAGTTGATATCGACCTTAGCAAAGAGCCAATCGGCACAGGTAAAGACGGAAAACCTGTTTACCTGAAAGACATCTGGCCGACCAACGAAGAAGTACAGCAAGCGGTTCAGCAATCATTGTCGCCTGCAATCTTCATTGAGAAATACCAGAACGTGTTCCGCCAAAACGAGCGTTGGAATGCTATTGAAGTACCAGAAGGTGAATTGTACGAGTGGGATACAAAATCCACTTACATCCAAGAACCTCCGTTCTTCACAAACCTTAGCCCAGAGCCAGGCGATATCATCGAAGTTCACGGAGCAAAAACGCTTGCGTTGCTCGGCGACTCGGTTACAACAGACCATATCTCGCCAGCGGGTACTTAATCGAGAATGGCGTCAAAAAAGACGACTTCAACTCGTACGGATCGCGCCGTGGTAATCACGAAGTTATGATGCGTGGTACATTTGCAAACATCCGGATCCGCAACCAAGTAGCTCCGGGCACAGAAGGCGGCGTAACCACTTACTTGCCAACCGGCGAGGTTGAATCGATTTACGATGCATCAATGAAATACCAAGAGAACGGCGTATCTCTAGTCGTCCTCGCAGGTAAAGAATACGGTACCGGTTCGTCCCGCGACTGGGCAGCCAAAGGTACATTCCTACTCGGTGTCAAAGCGGTTATCGCAGAAAGCTTCGAGCGGATCCACCGTTCTAACCTTGTCGGCATGGGCGTTCTGCCATTGCAGTTCGAGGAAGGCCAAAGCTGGAAGTCTCTCGGACTAACTGGTCGCGAAACATTCGATATCACCGGCCTGAACAATCAAGTACAACCTGGTCAAAAAGTAGACGTAACCGCGACTCGTGAAGACGGCTCCAAGTTGGCTTTCCAAGCCATTCTTCGTCTAGACTCCATGGTCGACGTCGACTACTACCGCAACGGCGGCATCCTGCAAACAGTGCTCCGCCAAATCATGAAAGAGAAGAAATAAAGTTTACCTCTATTGTAAACGTCATACAAAGCCCTTAAACTCTCCAGCCAGTGAACTGCGACCCACAAGAAGATCACATTAACTAAAGTGACCCTCTTGTGGCGAACAGTCCCGCGGCGACT
>JBILCE010000099.1:0-4549 GCA_044353305.1 Paenibacillus sp. | reverse complement strand
ATTGAAACCAGAGGTTGTAATCGCCTTGGTGTTCCGAGGCCGACTATACCCGTCGCTAAAAAGTGAACATTTTGTGAACAATCTCTCTAAATTCGCTGCCGGTCAAGTGTAAAATACCAAAAAACAGCGTTGACAATGACTTTTTCCGGCTGATATAATATTTGGCTTGTTTGACATACTACCACCATTACGGTATAATTTTACTGAAAGAGGTGGTAGTCACAGATGGCTAAGAATGCGCTGATGGAAATCAAACGCAGTTTAGAACCCCACGTCGGTCAGAAGATCATGTTGCGGGCAAACGGCGGTCGCAGAAAGACGATTGAGCGTTCCGGAGTGTTAGAAGAGACCTACCCTTCTGTATTTATTGTTAAGCTGGATCAGGAACAAAATGCGTTTAAACGTGTCTCCTACAGTTACGCCGACATTTTGACCGCATCGGTAGAAGTGACGGTTTGGGGCGACGACGGACAAGTTCGCATCACGTATATTCAACATTAGTTGATGGAGCGGCGCAACCTACACGGGTATGCCGCTTTTTCATTCCACAGAGAGTCGGCCATTAGGTCGACTTTTATATTTTATCCATTTTTGAGTTTCTGGTTTTCAGTTTGCTATAATAGGGAAAGCTGTCATTCCTAGCCGGAGAAGGTGTATCTGAATGGTCGTGCACGAGAAGGCGCCTGCAAAAATAAACCTCAGTCTCGATGTGTTGTACAAAAGAGGCGATGGATATCACGAAGTCGAAATGATTATGACCATGGTGGATTTGGCGGATCGACTTGAGATGAAGCCTCTACCTAGTGATACAATTATGATCTCAAGTCAATCAGGTTATATTCCGCTGGACGAGAAGAATCTTGCCTTTCAGGCGGCAAGGTTAATTAAAGAGCGATACCAAGTGAAGCAAGGTGTTTATATCCACTTGGATAAAAAGATACCGGTTGCCGCTGGGCTTGCTGGTGGTAGTAGCGACGCAGCAGCTACGCTTCGCGGGTTAAATCGACTGTGGAACCTCGGGATCGAAACCGAGGAACTCATGCAACTTGGCGCCGAGCTTGGTTCAGACGTACCGTTTTGCGTTCGTGGAGGAACAGCCATTGCACGTGGTCGGGGGGAGAAACTGGAACCGATTGCTTCGCCTCCGAGTGGATGGGTTATTTTAGCTAAGTTACCGATTAACGTATCGACTGCTGATGTATACGGTAAATTGGTTGCGTCCAACATACCCCGTCATCCATCTATTTCCGCCATGCGAGCTGCGCTCGAAGAACAATCGTTCATGGGTATGTGTCGAGAATTAGGAAATGTATTGGAAGATGTAACGCTTAATCTATATCCAGAGGTCCGACAGTTGAAGCGGTGCATGATCAATCTAGGCGCAGATGGCGTCTTGATGTCGGGTAGCGGTCCGACTGTATTCGGGATCGTGGAGAAGAAATCGAAGGCGGCCAGCATTTATAACGGATTACGTGGATTTTGTAAAGAAGTGTATGCGGTAAGGATGCTTACATAAGCAGAGGATAAGAGAATTGGCGTGCTTGATAAAAGACGTACATGTCATGTATGATTAGATCATATTATTCGGATTTTTATTGTTTTGTTCAATAATAGTTGACCGCTCACCTTGATTATTCGTTATTTATCCGATTGACTTCATTCCGGGGGTGTAATTATGAAGAAGTTAAAACGCAGTGCAAGATTAATTGAGATGACCCAATTTATGTTGATCTACCCCCACAAGGTCATCCCGCTTACCACTTTCGCGGACCGCTACCATTCTGCTAAATCATCGATTAGCGAAGATTTGGCGATTATCAAAGAAGTCTTCGAGTCTGAGGGGATTGGCGAGGTAATCACCCTTGCTGGAGCAGCAGGTGGAGTGAAATATGTGCCAAGTGTGTCGCAAGAAGTATCCCTTTCATTCATTCAAAACATTTGCAAACAATTGGAACAACCCGAGCGAATTTTGCCTGGCGGTTATATGTATATGTCCGATCTATTAGGACAACCGAGACTTGTAAACGAGATTGGAAAAATGTTCGCTACAGCATTCGCTTCTCGGGAATTTGATGTAGTGATGACCGTGGAGACAAAGGGAATTCCGATAGCGCATGCGACTGGTTTGTATTTAAACTTACCAGTGGTTATCGTCCGACGCGATAGTCAAGTCACCGAGGGTTCAGCGGTTAGTATCAACTATGTGTCCGGATCGACCAAGCAAATTCAAACAATGTCGCTAGCTCGCCGTGCCCTGAAGGAAGCATCCCGCGTTCTCATTATTGATGATTTTATGAGGGCCGGCGGAACCATACAAGGCATGATTGATCTTCTTAAGGAGTTCAATGCAACTGTAGGTGGCGTTGGGGTGTTCGTCGAATCTGGCGAATCGGAAGAGCAGTTAGTGAACGACTATGTCTCCTTGGTGAAGATTACAACGTCTGTCGATCCGAAGAACAAAAAGGTGACAGTTGTTCCCGGCAACTATTTTAAAGCAAAAGGAAGTGAGTTCATATGAAATTAGAAGCAATCTCCACTACAGGTGCTCCACCGGCAATCGGACCCTACGCTCAAGCCATCCGTTTAGGCGGTTTACTCTTTACCTCAGGACAAATTCCGCTCAAGCCAGACGGCACTCTCGTTGTAGGTGGCATCGAAGAGCAGACACATCAAGTATTCGAAAATTTAAAAGCAGTTTTAGCAGAAGCAGGTGCTACGTTCTCGGATGTGGCGAAGGCAACGGTATTTATAAAGGATATGAATGAATTTGCAAAAGTGAATGGAATTTATGCCGCATATTTTGGTGATCATAAGCCGGCTCGTTCTACTGTAGAAGTGGCTCGCTTGCCACGTGACGTACTGATTGAGATTGAATTGATTGCCAATTTAAATGCGAATTAAGGGTAATGTATAATTTTTGAAAACGATATCAAAAAAGTACATGTAGCTAGCAGGATTCTAACTTTAAATGTGGAATTATACACCAAGTGTTTTGATGGGCACAAAGGTGGTGAGCAGAAGGTGCAAATTACGGATGTAAGACTTCGCCGCGTGAATTCCGAAGGAAGAATGAAAGCCATCGCTTCCATCACAATAGACGACGAATTCGTGGTTCACGATATTCGAGTGATTGATGGAAATAACGGCATGTTCGTTGCGATGCCCAGTAAGCGTACCCCGGAGGGGGAGTTTCGCGACATCGCACACCCAATCTCGTCATCTACACGTGAGAAGATCCAGGTAGCAGTTCTTGAAGAATATGAAAAAGCGGCTTCCGTCGATGAGGTAATCGAAGAGGGAGCATGAAGCATGAACGTAGGAGGGCCGACTAGGCTCTCTTTTCTTTTGCAGGAAATTAGGCTATATTGAAACAGTGAAAAGAACCAAACGGAGTTGATAGAATTGCGTATATTTAGTGTTGTCTTGGCTGCTGGGCAAGGCAAGAGAATGAAATCGAAGCTTTATAAAGTACTTCACCCTGTGTGCGGAAAACCGATGGTTGGACATGTCGTTGATACTCTTGAACAACTTAATTGTAGTAGAACGGTTGTAATTGTAGGGCATGGCGCAGAAGCGGTTCAAGGTTATTTGGGTAAGCGGACGGAATTTGCCTTGCAAGCACAGCAACTTGGAACGGGACATGCGGTGATGCAGGCGCAGACGTTACTTGGGGAAGAAGACGGAGTTACCTTCATTTTATGCGGTGATGCGCCGTTGATTCGTGCCACAAGTCTTCAAGCTATGCTAGAACAACACTTGAATAAGGGTGCCGCAGCGACGGTGTTGACAGCCCAAATTGAAAATCCTACCGGATATGGTCGAATGATACGTGATGAGAATGGTGATATTCATCGCATTGTTGAGCAGAAAGACTGTTCAGCGGAAGAAGCTGCTGTGAATGAGATTAATACGGGCACTTTCTGTTTCGATAATCGAAAGTTGTTCCAGGCACTAGGACAGGTAAAGAACGAGAATGCGCAGAACGAATATTATTTGACCGATGTGATCGGTATTTTGAAAGCAACAGGTGAGACGGTAATTGGTTACTGCACTGACGATCCGGCAGAGGCCATTGGTGTTAACGATCGGATTGCACTTGCAGATGCGGAGAGAATGTTGCGTGAACGAATTAACCGTAGCCACATGTTAAACGGAGTTACGATTATAGATCCTTCCGCCACTTACATTGAGAAGGATGTTGTGATTGGCTCGGACACCGTGCTATATCCTGGTACTTGGTTAAAAGGTTCGACGGCTATTGGCTCGGAATGTGTAATTGGCCCTAATACCGAAGTAACGAATTCTTCAGTTAGCGACGAGGTTACGATTAAGCAGTCCATTGTGATTCAATCTCAAATTGGAAAACATGCTGCTGTCGGTCCATTTGCTTATTTGCGGCCTGGCACAAAGCTTGGAGACAACGTTAAAGTAGGCGATTTTGTCGAGATCAAGAATACTTCGATTGGCAATGGTTCGAAGGTGTCACATCTTAGTTATTTGGGCGATGCAGTTGTCGGCGAACATGTGAATGTCGGTTGTGGAGCGATTA
>JBILCE010000098.1:0-4551 GCA_044353305.1 Paenibacillus sp. | reverse complement strand
AATATGTGCAATTAACTTCGCCTTGTTTACCTGATAAGGAAGTTCATTAACAATAATTCGTGCTTTACCGTTATTGTCTTCAATTTCCGCCTTTGCTCGCATTGTGACCGAACCACGACCAGTCGCGTAGGCTTGGCGAATTCCTTCTCTTCCAAGAATATATCCGCCCGTCGGAAAATCAGGTCCTTTTATGCTCTGCATCAATTCGTTGGAAGTAATATCTGGATTTTCGATCATCTGTTGGAGACCATCGATGACTTCCCCAAGATTATGTGGAGGAATATTGGTAGCCATACCTACAGCGATCCCTGTCATACCATTAACAAGTAAGTTAGGGAAACGTGCAGGCAATACAACAGGCTCCTGCTCTTCTCCATCATAGTTAGGAACAAAATCAATTGTCTCTTTCTGGATATCGCGGAGCATCTCCATCGCAATTTTAGATAGGCGAGCCTCCGTATAACGCATAGCCGCTGCCATGTCACCGTCAATTGAGCCAAAGTTGCCATGACCGTCAACGAGCATGTAACGTAATGAGAAATCCTGCGCTAAACGCACCATCGTTTCATACACGGCTGAGTCACCATGCGGATGATACTTACCGATGACTTCGCCAACTATTCTTGCCGATTTTTTATAGGGTTTATCGGGCGACATTCCCAATTCAGACATTGCATAAAGGATGCGTCGATGAACAGGTTTAAGGCCATCGCGTACATCTGGAAGTGCACGACTCACAATGACACTCATGGCATAGTCCATGAATGACTCGCGCATTTCGGATCCAATATCTCTTTCTTTAATTTGCGAACGTATTTCCTCCGCCATACTCTACCTCCTACACGTCGAGGTTTTTGACCTGCTTGGCGTGTTGTTGAATGAATTCTTTGCGTGGTTCTACATTGTCGCCCATTAGCGTATCGAAAATCTCATCCGCAAGTGCGGCATCCTGAATACTAACTTGAAGGAGCGTGCGGCTGTTTGGATCCATGGTGGTCTCCCATAATTGGATTGCATCCATCTCACCTAAACCTTTATAACGTTGAACGTTTACTTTCGTATTCTCACCAAACTCTTTCATGACCGCATCTTTCTGTCGGTCGTTATAAGCGTAGCGAACGACTTTATTTCGTTCAAGTTTATAAAGCGGCGGTTGGGCAATATATACATAACCGCTCTCGATGAGATTACGCATATAACGGTAGAAAAAAGTCAACATTAAGGTACGAATATGAGCACCGTCAACATCAGCATCAGTCATAATTACAATTTTGTGATAGCGAGCTTTCGATATGTCGAAATCATCAGCAATACCGGTTCCTAGAGCAGTAATAATCGCTCGAATTTCACTGTTGGATAAAATTTTATCTAAACGCGATTTCTCAACATTCAGAATTTTACCTCTCAACGGCAAAATAGCTTGGAAATGACGATCTCGACCCTGTTTAGCCGATCCACCTGCGGAATCACCTTCGACAATGAATACCTCGCTTATCGAAGCATCACGCGAAGAACAATCAGCAAGTTTCCCGGGAAGTGAACTAACTTCCAAAGCACTCTTACGACGTGTCAGCTCACGCGCTTTGCGTGCAGCTTCACGAGCTCTTGCTGCTTGAATTGACTTTTCTATAATTTTCTTTGCGACAGAGGGATGCTCATCCAAAAACTCTTGGAATTTCTCAGCGAATAATGATTCCACTATACCCCGGACTTCACTATTTCCAAGCTTTGTCTTAGTCTGTCCTTCGAACTGAGGCTCCGGAATTTTCACCGAAACTATTGCTGTTAACCCTTCACGAACATCATCACCGGACAAATTTGAATCATTATCTTTAATGGAATTCGTCTTGCGGGCATACTCATTCAAAATCCGCGTTAACGCACTCTTAAAGCCTGATTCATGTGTTCCGCCTTCGTGGGTGTTAATGTTATTTGCGAAGGAGTATATGTTTTCTGTATAGCTATCGTTATATTGCAAGGCAACTTCGGCTTGAATATTATCCTTATCCCCAGTCACATAAATGACCTGATGAAGACCTTCGCGATTACGATTTAAAAATTCTACAAATGATCCAATCCCGCCCTCATAATGATAACTATTGGAAAGATCGGTACGTTCATCATGTAAATAGATCTCGATTCCTTTGTTCAAAAAAGCCAATTCACGCAAACGAGACTGAAGGATGTCATAATCATACTCCGTCGTTTCCGTAAAAATTTCGGGATCTGGCTTGAAAGTAACCGTTGTCCCTGTCTCCACACTTTCTCCAATGACACGTACATCGTATTGAGGAACACCTCGACGGTATTCCTGCTCAAACACTTTACCTTCACGCTTGACTTGAACAACAACACGCTCTGATAAAGCATTTACAACTGAAACCCCAACGCCATGAAGACCACCTGATACTTTGTAGCCTTCTCCACCAAACTTCCCACCAGCATGGAGAACGGTTAAAACAACCTCTAGTGTTGGACGCTTTAATTTAGCGTTCTCTCCCACAGGTATTCCACGACCATTGTCGATTACTGTGACGCTGTTGTCCTTGTGAACAATTACATCTACGCGAGTACAATATCCGGCAAGAGCTTCATCGATACTGTTGTCGACAACCTCCCAAACCAAATGGTGAAGTCCTCTACCACTAGTAGAACCGATGTACATGCCAGGTCGTTTTCGAACCGCGTCAAGCCCTTCAAGTACCTGTATCTGACTTTCGTCGTACGTATTCGGATTAACCGACATCGTCGTCACCTATCCTGCTGAAGAATTACGATCAATTTATTGAAAAATGATTAGATCTTTTCTTAAGAGTCGTCGAAGAAATAGGGGAATAGTAAATTTTACCTGTCGTTACCACCAGCGATTTTGGTTCTTCGTCTCCAATGAATTCAATCTTTTTCTCTTTGCCAGCTTCATCGATATACTGTTTGGAGATTTTTGAATTTCTCTCAATTGATAAATCAAAGATGGCTATGAGTTCGGAGGAACGAATAATTTTTTCTCCGCCGAGATGAATATACATGAGAAACGCTCCTTTTCCCATTCTATAACCTTTGTCTAATTGAAGCACCATGAATGTCAAAAATAGCTGCTCCGTTCAGCTTTTCCATATTTAGGGCTTCAATTCCGGTAGTTGTGATAAATATTTGCACTTTATCTTGAAACGTCTCGATCAATTGCGTTTGTCTGCTTCGATCCAATTCGGATAAAACATCATCTAACAATAAAAGGGGATACTCACCGGTTTCTTCGTGAATAAGCTCAAGCTCCGCTAATTTCAGGGATAGAGCAGTCGTTCGTTGCTGACCTTGTGATCCGAACGTTTGCACATCCTTCCCATTAATCGCGAATAACAAATCGTCACGATGAGGACCAACTATTGTCATACCACGCCGCAATTCTTGATCGCGCACCTTCGATAACTTTAACATATATTGGTCAAATAAAACAGTTTCATCTTTATCGACGTCACAGTCATAAGATGGTTGATAGGTTATTTTTAACTTTTCTTTTCCACCTGTAATACCTGAATGCGTTTGTTCCGCCCAAGTTTGAAGTGTTTCTATAAAGCTTTGACGTTTTTTCATAATTTTAATACCAAACTGAACCAATTGTTCATTTAAAACTTCCATCATCGTCTTATTGCCCTCAGAAAGCTTGGGATTTTGCTTAAGAAAATTATTCCGTTGCAGCAGCACCTTATGATATTGCATTAGATCAAACAAATAACCAGGATAAACCTGCCCAATTTCCATATCAAGAAATCGACGACGTATAGCAGGCCCGCCTTTAACAATTTCTAAATCTTCCGGAGCAAAAAGAACCACATTTAGCATACCAACGTATCCGCTTAACCGTTTTTGTTCTAATCCGTTAATTTTTGCTTTCTTGCCTGCATTTGTTATAGAGAATTGAAACTTGGTCAGTCCATATTTTTTTTCAACTTCCGCTGTAATTTTGCATTCTATTTCATTCCATCTTATTAATTCTTTATCCTGGCTTGTCCGATGTGATTTAGTCAGAGCAAGCACATAAATGGATTCGATCAAATTGGTTTTACCCTGCGCGTTCGATCCCACGAAAATATTAACTTTCTTATTCGTTTCAAACAAAAGTTGGTCATAATTTCGATATTGGCTTAGTGACAGCTTTGTTAGAAACAAAGGTTTTCCTCCTTGCTAGAGGTACAATTATGCGTTTTGCTGGCGAATGATAAATTCACCATTTCCATGTACACGCAATATATCGCCATTTCTTAACTTTCGTCCACGTCTGTCGTCCGGTTCTCCATTTATAAATACTTCAATTTCAGACAAAAACAATTTTGCTTCTCCACCGCTTGAGATGAAATCTGTCATTTTTAAAAATTGGCCGAGCGTAATATATTCAGTGTTGATGACAACAGACTTCACTATAGTTCACCTCAATTTGTAGTTCGATACGGTAAGATTAGCTGCAACAAACTTGGACCATCTTCAGGACGAATAATAATAGGGCTCATAGGTCCCGTAAATCCAAGATGTACATCTTCACTGTCAATTACTTTT
>JBILCE010000238.1:0-13212 GCA_044353305.1 Paenibacillus sp. | reverse complement strand
GCGAAAGCTATAGCTGGAATGAGGTCGAAATTATAAAAGATTACGCAGGTATTGAGCGACATGTAATAGCGACTCAAGCGTGATGCATCATATTTCATTAACTCGATTAGTTTTATTTTTTCAAGGGCAACCACTCAAGAACTTTTTGAATTTTCATGTCCCAGTAACCCCAGGAATGGTCGCCAGCTTCTTCCTCATAAACATAATCCATATTTAAAGTCTGGAAGAAGTCTCGAAAACGGAGGTTATCCTGGTACAGAAAGTCTTCCTTACCGCAACACTGATAGATCTTGGGTTTTGGCCCCGATTGTTCTGCCACTTTTTTTGCAAGATAAAAGAGGTCATTGTCACTGCCAGCAATTCCACTTACAGTGCCGAAGATGTCGTCGACTTCTCTGCGGTTGCCAGCAAAGGAGAATAGATCTTCCATACGTGCGGCGACATCTACGACACCAGACAGGCTTGCCCCGGCAGCAAACAGTTCAGGTTTTCGCAGCGCAAGTTTTAGAGCGCCATAGCCCCCCATAGAAAGACCCGCGACAAAATTATCCTCTCGTTTGTCTGACAGCGGAAAAAAGGCTTGCGCAGCCTTGGGTAGCTCCTCACTGATAAAGGTCCAATAATTGGCCCCGTGTTCCATATCCGTATAAAAGCTGCGGTTGACTGCTGGCATAACGACGGCAAGACCCAACGGTGCAACATAACGCTCAATGGAAGTTCTGCGTTGCCATATGGTGTGGTCGTCGGATAAGCCATGTAGCAAGTAAAGTGTAGGGTGCTTTTTCCTCTCGGATTGGGCGTCCATTCCAATCTGACCGCCGGCATATTCTGGAAGAATGACGTCCATAGAGACGCTAACCCTAAGGCTCTGGGAAAAGAAGTTACAGTGAAACAGTGCCATGATTTACCCCCTTACCAAAAAATTAATTTCTGAATTTTTCAATAATAACACAATTTAATTATAAATAGATTCATATCTAGATGCATATTTTTTACGCTTAAGTAGACTTTACCGGATGGACTCTAGTTAAAAGATTTTTGTTTGTTATAATAATCTCAAATGTAACGTTTATCAATTGCGTAATATTTATCTATTTAGCATTTATCTTATTTTAATAGATTGATAGGTTTATCTCTCCCCCGATCGGTCCATACTGAGGACTAGTAACGGAAGGAGAGAGTCCAATGGTTCAGCTGCAGTCATCTAAAAAATACATTTTACTTTTATTCGTTTTTTCCCTCTTGTTGATGAGTTGGGAGATCAACCATTCGGACGCCGCCGCGATTGAACCGGTTATCCCACAAGATGCTATACGGCTACGGATTCTAGCAAATTCCGATTCCATTGTGGATCAACAAATGAAGCGCATCGTGCGAGACGCGATAGTAGCACAAATGGATAAGTGGGTGAGCGGGCCTCATACGATCAACGAAGCGCGTGAGGTTGTCCGTAACCATCTACCAGAACTAGAGGCGTTAATCGGCGAAACGCTGCAACGGTATAGCTATACCTACGGCTATCAAATTGAACTGGCAACCGTCCCTTTTCCTACGAAAATGTACGGAGATCGTGTTTACCCAGCTGGCGAATATGAAGCTTTGCGTGTGACACTTGGGCAGGGTGATGGGCAAAATTGGTGGTGCGTGTTGTTTCCACCGCTTTGTTTTGTAGATGCTACCACAGGAGAGGCAGTTGCCGTTGAAAAGGGGACGAAAGCTGCATCCTCGGAAACAAATAAAGGCACAACAGAATCGCCTGTTGCAACTGGAAAAAAAGAGACACCCAACACTATCCCTTCAAGGACTTCGGAAATCGAACAGTCACAACCAAAGAAAGAAATTCGGTTTTTACTATGGAATGTGATTAAGTCTTTACTAGGTTCTGCAAGAAATAAATAGGCAAACGGGAAGAAAGCAGAGGGAATTTGGTTTATGAGAACGCAATTCTGGTCAGTGCCAATCGGGGCATTCAATCAAAACCATCCGAACATTCAAGAAGCGGCAAAGTTGATCCAATTAGGCAAACGGGTAGCTTTCCCTACCGAGACCGTGTATGGATTAGGCGCTGATGCACGTAGCACCGAAGCGGTCGATGGGATCTTTGCGGCAAAAGGTCGTCCTTCCGACAACCCGCTCATTGTCCATATTGCCAACCCGTCTCAGCTGAACGATCTTGTTGATCGTCCGGATGAGACTTGTTTGCGTTTGATGGAGCGGTTCTGGCCAGGACCGTTGACGCTAGTCCTACCTTTACGCGCTGACAGTCGAATATCGCCACGGGTGACTGCGGGGCTGGACACGGTCGGCGTGCGCATCCCCGATCATCCTGTAGCGTTGGGCCTCCTGGCTGCTGCTGCTTGTCCTATCGCCGCGCCGAGTGCGAATCGCTCAGGGCGACCAAGCCCAACGACTGCATCGCATGTGCGGGACGATTTAGATGGACGAATCGAGGGAATCCTCGATGGTGGACCGACCGGAGTTGGCTTGGAATCAACTGTGGTCCAGGTGCAGCATGGTACCGTACATATTCTCCGACCAGGTGGGGTCACGAAGGAACAGCTGATTGACGCTGGCTTCCTAGTGCAGGAATCCGCATCTACCGACCAAACGATAGAGTCAAAAGATAAAGAATGGACCCCGCGCGCTCCGGGTATGAAGTATGCGCATTACGCACCAAAAGGCCTAATGACGATCGTCGAAGGGGAAAATCATACTCTCATCCGAGAACGGATTCAACAAGAGCTAAACAACCCTGCAAATGCGAGCCTTCGAACAGGTGTCCTCACATTTGTAGATCATGCTACCTTTTACCAAGCAGATGTTATAGAAGTGTGCGGCCATCGGGATCGACCGGATCAACTGGCTCAGCAATTGTTTGGCGCACTTCGCCGGTTCGATGAAGCGGGTGTCGACATCATTTTTGCAGAAGGTTGTCCGAATGTTGGGATCGGTCATGCGGTCATGAACCGATTGCGCAAAGCGGCCGGCCACCAGGTGATCGAGGTGTAGGGACAGTTTTAGTCTAAGCCCCAGCCGGGGCCACTCGGGCAGTCTTTTAGAATAGGTCGGCATGAGCCCGTCCTTGCACGCATAAGTTGTAGTAAGACTTGCGGACAAGGGGAGTGGCGGCGAGTGCTATCATCCGCTCAATGGGGTCAGGGATTGACCCTTTTTTTGATGGCTATTGCATTGGGGATGGATGCTTTCTCGCTTGGCATCGGTGTGGGACTTAAGGGCATTCGGAAACGGGATATTTTAATCGTCGGCCTGGTCATCGGAATTTTTCATATCATCATGCCGCTTATGGGCGTGTTCATGGGCCAATACATGAGCAGCCTGCTCGGACATGTGACGACTATAATCGGTGGTCTGCTCTTGCTGTTGCTTGGCGCCCACATGATCTATAGTGCCTTCCGCGGCGAAACCGTCAAATCGCTTGATTATCGATCCCCCGTTGGCCTAATGCTATTCGCGCTTAGTGTTAGTATTGACTCGTTCTCAGTGGGCATTTCACTAGGTATCTTTTCTACGGATATCTGGCTGACCGTGCTGTTGTTCGGGGCATTCGGCGGTGCAATGTCCATCATGGGGTTGCTACTGGGCCGGCGTGTCGGTGATTGGGTCGGAGAAACGGGTGAGGCGTTGGGTGGGGTCATTTTGCTTATCTTTGGGATTGTTTTTTTAGTGTGAAAAAGGTCGGGGACTCCATATTTTAACGCCTTTGAGGTACAATAGAAGTAATAGGGGACCTTATATACAAAATGGGGGCAGACTCCGTGACAACTCGAATTTTATTCATCTGTACCGGAAACACATGCCGTAGCCCAATGGCGGAGGGTTTGCTAAGGGTACTGGCGGAGCAGGCTGGTGTGTCTCTTGAGGTGCGATCCGCAGGGGTAGCGGCGGCGAACGGTATTCCCGTATCACGGCATGCTGCGGGTATTCTATTGCACAGAGGGGCGAATATGCTCGGCCAATCGAGCCCACTTTCGCAAGAAGCGGTGGAGTGGGCGACCCTCATTCTTACGATGACTGGGAATCATAAGCGATTGCTGATCGCTCAGTATCCTGATGCAATTGACAAAACTCATGTCTTCAAAGAATTTGTCGAAGACGACGGGGAGTTACAAGCCGCCCTTCGGGAACAAAAGGAGCTTGCGGCCGATTTGCAGATTAAAAAAGCACTAGGACAGGGCGTTCTAATCCAAGAACGGCAACGTCTCTACGAACTAGAGCGATCAATTCCGAATTTCGACATTCAAGACCCGTTCGGTGGTGATCGGAGTGAATATGAGAGCTGCGCAGCGGAAATCGAGGACACTCTGCACAAATTATTGAACAAACTGCAGACAAGTAAAAGGTAAAGGCTTTATCTACGACATTTTTCGCCAAAAACAGTTGACCGCCAATAGGTAGGATGATAAGATTTATAAAATTTACCGAAAACCGATATGGAGGATTGTTGAAGTGGCTACTTATTACACGGAACCGTCGAGGACGTTTAGCGAATTTCTACTTATCCCTAACTTAACTACCAAGGATTGTAATCCTTCAAATGTCAGCCTACGTACCCCGCTTGTCAAGTTTCGGCGCGGAGAGACTCCGGCATTGTCCCTCAATATTCCATTCTCATCCGCTGTTATGCAGTCTGTTTCTGACAATCGGATGGCAGTTGCGCTTGCCCGTTGTGGTGGCATTTCGTTCATCTTCGGCTCACAATCGATTGAAGAGGAAGCGGAAATGGTACGGGCGGTTAAGAAACACAAGGCCGGCTTTGTTGTCAGCCGATCGAATCTAACAGCTCAACATACGCTTCGTGATGTGCTCGAGCTCAAAGAACGTACCGGTCACTCGACACTCGCTGTCACTCATGATGGAACCCCACGTGGCCGACTACTCGGTATGGTAACAAGCCGCGATTACCGTATTAGCCGCGATTCCTTGGACAAGCCCATTGGCGATTTTATGACGCCGTTTAACTCTTTAATTTATGGAAAATCAGGAATTACATTATCGGAGGCAAATGATCTAATTTGGGAGCATAAACTAAACTGTCTCCCTATCATTGATTCCGAGCAACGCCTCGAGTATCTCGTGTTCCGCAAAGATTATGATGAGCATAAGGAAAACCCACTCGAATTGCTTGATTCGAACAAAAGTTACATCGTTGGCGCGGGCATCAACAGCAAAGACTTTCAAGAGCGCGTTCCAGCACTTGTTCAGGCAGGGGCAGACATTCTGGTTATCGACTCTTCCGATGGTTACAGCGAGTGGCAACGCGAAACCATTCAATATGTGAAGAAAAATTTCGATGTTAAAATCGGTGCAGGTAACGTCGTTGACCGTGAAGGCTTCCTTTATCTCGTCGAGTCGGGTGCAGATTTTGTAAAAGTGGGCATCGGTGGCGGCTCGATTTGTATCACGCGAGAGCAGAAAGGTATCGGCCGTGGTCAAGCTTCAGCATTGATCGAAGTAGCGGCGGCGCGTGACGAGTATTTCGAGAAAACCGGCGAATATATTCCGATCTGTTCCGATGGTGGGATCGTTCACGATTATCACATCACCTTAGCGCTAGCAATGGGCGCGAACTTCGTGATGATGGGGCGCTATTTTGCCCGATTTGATGAGAGTCCTACCCGTAAGTTGAAAGTTGGTAATAATTTTGTCAAAGAATTTTGGGGCGAAGGCTCGAATCGCGCGCGGAACTGGCAACGGTACGACACGGGCGGCAAAAATAAGCTGATGTTCGAAGAGGGCGTCGACTCTTACGTTCCTTATGCGGGCGGTCTACAGGAAAACCTGGAGAAGACGACAAGTAAAATCAAGTCGACCATGTGCAACTGCGGATCTCTCTCCATCGATGAATTACAGCAAAACGCCCGGATCACACTCGTCTCCGCAACTAGTCTAGTGGAGGGTGGCGCACACGATGTCATCCTGAAGGAAGGCAGTATATCTGGGGAGTAGACGCGTTCACTCCCAGGGAGGGGCTGATCACATGCGTTCGGAAACCATTCGATTACTTAACTATGTGCAGATTATTTTGGAGTTTTTAATCCTTATTGGGTATGCCATAGGTCTGATTCCCTTTTTATATCTATGGTCAGGCAACTGGGTCATCACGTTCACCTTAATTAACGTTATTCTGGCTTACTTTAGTCGAAATCGGACGCTACCGTTTACAATCGTTAACGTGTTTCTCGCGTTCTTAAGCTATATTCCCATTATCGGCTTTATTACAAGGTTTGCAGGTATCGTCGTCTCCGCCATCAATATCGCTGCCGTTCGGCGTCAGGTGTAAAGAAAAGGCTACTTCCCAAAAGGGAGGTAGCCTTTTCTGTGTGTATAATCACGAAAGGTTCTGGCGGTCGGTCGAAGTTTATTCAACTGCTGCCTTGGTCAGTGCTTTTACGATTTCAGGAGCGGGGTAAGCCCCAGATAGTGCGTATTTGTTGTTCAGCACGAAAAAGGGTACGCCGCGCACGCCGATTTGCTGGGCAGTAACGGTGTCTTCTGCCACTTGCTCAGCACCTTCTCCTTGGTTGAGCCGAGCCGACAGTATTGTCGCATCGTGGCCAAGGGATTGTGCGATCTCGAGGAGAACATCCAGCTGCGCAATGTCGCTAGCTTCTTCAAAATAGGCACGCATGATAGCGTCCACAAGTTGTTCTTGTTCATGCTGCGGGAGTAATGTGACTAGTTGATGGGCGAGCAGCGTGTTTGGCATACGAGTGATCTGATCGAAACGTAAGGCTAATCCTACTGCTGCTCCTGCTTTTGTTACGTGCTCAAGCATAGTAGTGAGGTCGGCATTAGGCCCCATTTTTGCAGACAATGCTTCTCTGAATGGCAAGCCCTCAGGGGGTAAAGTAGGATCAAGTTGGAATGATCGAAACCTGATTTGAACTTCAGCTCCGCCTGACCAGATAGCCAGGGCGTCTTTGAGATATTTTTTGCCAATGTAACACCAGGGACATACCATATCAGAATAAACATCAATTTGCATGAACAACAACCCCCTAAGTTTAAAATTACCCGATCATCATGTGTGCCTCGGCTGGTTTGTCGCCACCAGTGAACAGGGCTACGGAGATCAGAAATATACGTTTTGCCCCAAAACGATCGGACAACCAGCCCGCAAGCGGAATGACCGCTGCCTGAGCAAGGGCGTAGCCGGTTACGGTCCATTGCACGACGGATAGCGTGCTGTCGAATTCTTTGACAAAGCCAGGAATGGCCACGTTCACGGAGGTTCCATCCAGCACGACCATGAATAATCCGATGATGAGTCCTACCAGCAGGGCTAAAAAAATGAATGATTGCCTTAAGAAAAGGCATCTGTTTTATTCTAGCTTGGTGCAGATGGTCGGTCAAACTAAAGGTCCAAATGAAGTTCTTGCCCTAACGTAAGGCTTCGGAGAAGGAGCATGATTTATGCTATAATTTAAGCCATATATAGAAAAAAGCGAGGGAAACGGGATGACAGGGAAACAACCAGGATGGCATTTTGACAATAGTTATGCGCGGTTGCCGGTGTCTTTTTTTGCAAGCGTTAAGCCAACACCGGTGAGTTCGCCAAAAATCGTGATGATCAATGAGTCTCTGGCAGCTTCGTTGGGGTTGCATGTTGAGGCGTTGCAGAATAGAGAGGGTCTTGCGGTACTATCGGGAAACCGCATTCCGGAGGGTGCGGCTCCGCTTGCTCAAGCTTATGCGGGACATCAATTTGGACATTTGAACATGTTAGGGGACGGTCGGGCGCTGCTTATTGGTGAGCATATTACGCCATCTGGGGAGCGGGTGGATATTCAGCTGAAGGGTGCTGGACGAACGCCTTATTCCCGTCGGGGTGATGGTCGGGCGGCGCTCGGTCCGATGCTTCGAGAATACATCATTAGTGAGGCGATGGTGGGGCTGGGCATTCCGACGACTCGGAGTCTGGCTGTTGTGTCAACCGGTGAGCCGGTGTATCGAGAAACGTTGCTGCCGGGGGCGATTCTGACTCGCGTCGCGGCTAGTCATATACGAGTTGGCACTTTTCAATTTGCGGCTGGTAGGGGCACCATCGAGCAACTGCGGACTTTGGCTGATTATACTTTAGAAAGACATTTTCCGAACGTTGATCCATCGGGGAACCGGTATCTTTCATTTCTACGGCAGGTAATCGAGCGTCAGGCGGAGCTGATTGCCAAGTGGCAGCTTGTTGGCTTTATTCACGGAGTGATGAACACGGACAATATGGCGATTAGTGGCGAGACGATTGATTATGGACCATGTGCTTTCATGGATGCGTATGACCCCGAAACGGTGTTCAGCTCCATTGATACGCACGGCCGTTATGCATATGGCAATCAGCCGCAAATTGCGGTGTGGAATTTAGCTCGTTTTGCGGAATGTTTGTTACCGTTGATTCATGAAGATGAAGAGCAGGCGATTCAGCAGGCCCACGATTCACTTGCAGCTTTCCAAACCACATTTGACCGTCATTGGTTGGCTGGAATGAGGGAAAAGCTAGGGATCTTTAACGAGGAGCCGGAGGACGAATCGCTCGTCCAAGACCTTTTGACCATGATGCAAAAGCACAGTGCCGACTATACGAATACGTTCTTGGCCTTAACGTTCGGCCATTTAGAGGATGTTCGCATGTCGGGCACTACGGAATTTACGGCTTGGCAAGCGAGGTGGCAGGCACGATTGGGCAGACAGTCGGAAGACCAAGCGGCCTCCATTCAGCTGATGCGGAGCAAGAACCCTGCAATAATCCCGCGCAATCACCGAGTGGAAGAGGCGTTGGAAGCAGCTGTCGAGCGGGATGATTATGGCCCAATCCAACGACTTCTTACAGTACTATCCAACCCGTTTGCGCATACACCTGAACAAGAGGAGTATGCCCCCTTGCCGGAGTCATGCGGGCAGCCTTATCAAACGTTTTGTGGGACCTGATGTGGTAAGCAGTTAAACAGCAAGGAAGGGCGACGGGAGATGTTGCATTTTTCGAATCAAGTTCCGATAGATGAAGTATTGCCAGATTTGAGAAGGGCGCTTGTTGAACGAACGGGTGCTGTGCTTGTGGCGGCGCCTGGGGCGGGGAAGACGACTCGCGTTCCCCTTGCGCTGTTAAATGAACCGTGGCTAGCGGGCAAGCGGATTGTGATGCTCGAACCAAGGCGATTGGCGGCACGGTCGGCGGCGTCTTTTATGGCGAAAATGGTGGGGGAATCGGTCGGGGAGACGATCGGTTATCGGGTGCGGCACGATACGCAGGTGGGTGCACGTACTCGTGTTGAAGTGGTGACGGAAGGGGTATTGACGCGGATGCTGCAGACCGACCCAGCGCTGGAAGGCGTGGGGTTGGTTATTTTTGATGAGTTTCATGAGCGGAATTTGCAGGCGGACCTGGGGCTGGCGTTGACGTTGCAAGCACAGTCGTTGCTTCGCGAGGATTTGCGTGTGTTGGTCATGTCAGCGACGATGGAGGCAGAACCGGTTGCGGAGTTGCTAGGGGATGTCCCGATTGTTCGCAGTGAGGGGCGTGCTTTTCCGGTGGAGACGATTTATTCGTCGAAGCGGGTGGAAGGGCAGATGGAGTTGGCTGTTGCCCGGGTTGTAGTTGAAGCTGTAAGGGTTCATGAAGGGGATGTGTTGGTGTTTTTGCCGGGTGTGGCGGAAATTCGACGCACGGCCATGCGAATTGCTGAGCTTGGTGTAGGTGGGGGAAGCGGAGCGAAGGTGCGTGTGATGGAACTGCACGGGTCGCTGTCGCAAGAGGAGCAAGATCGTGTGTTGGCGCCAGGTTTGTCTGGTGAACGTAAGGTTGTGTTGGCTACGTCACTTGCAGAGACGAGTTTGACGGTGGAAGGTGTGCGCGTTGTGGTGGATAGCGGGCTGTCCCGTGTTCCGCGTTTTTCGCCGCGCACGGGTATGACGCGGCTAGAGACGGTGCCCGTCTCGCGCGCATCAGCGGATCAGCGCCGCGGGCGTGCGGGCCGCCTAGGGCCGGGCATATGCTATCGCATGTGGACGGAGCCGGAGCACCGGCTTCTTCCGTCGCGTAGCACGCCCGAGCTGCTGCAGGCGGACCTTGCGCCGCTCGCGCTGGAGCTGGCCGCATGGGGCGTCGCGGACGCAGCCGAGCTGCGCTGGCTGGATGTGCCGCCAGCTGCGGCACTTGCGCAGGCGCGCGGGCTACTCGCGGAGCTAGGCGCGTTGGATGCGCGCACGGCGGCGCTGACCGCGCATGGGCGCGAGCTTGCGCGGATTGGTGCGCAGCCGCGTCTCGCGCATATGCTCTTGCGCGCGCGTACGCTGGGGCTTGGCGCGCTAGCGTGTGAGCTCGCTGCGGTGCTCGGCGAGCGGGATTTGCTGCGCGGAGCGGGCCGGGCCGCCGGCGCGGATGTGCGGCTGCGCCTGGAGGCGCTGTGGCGCTCCGCCGGCCATGCGCCTGTGGGCGCAACCGGCAGTGGCGCAAGCGCCGACGCCGCGACAGCGCGGCGCATCTGGGCCGACGCCGCTCGCTACAAGCGCGAGCTCGGCGAAGCCGGTCCTGCCTCAGCCGGCACCACCCCAGCCTCCAGCTTCGCCCTTACGCCCGGCCCTGCTCCGGCCCCCGGCTTCGCCGCTGATGCCTGCGGCTTACTGCTCGCGTTCGCGTACCCCGACCGCATCGCGCAGCGCCGCCCAAACGGCCGCTACCTGCTAAGCAACGGTCGCGGAGCCGCCTTCGCAGAGGCTGAACCTCTCGCCTCTGCCCCCTACCTCGTCGCCGCCGAGCTTGACGACCAGGGCGTGGAGAGCCGCATCTACTTAGCGGCTCCCGTTGAACGTGCGGAGATCGAAGCCCACTTCTCCGCTAGCATCCGAGAAGAAACCGAGGTGGCGTGGGATCGTTCCGCTCAAGCGGTTCGTGCTCGCCATCGGTCCAAGTTAGGTGCCCTCATTTTGCACGAGCAGGTATTGGCTAACCCCGACCCGACGGCCACCCTGCAAGCGATGCTTGACGCTATTGGCCAGGAAGGGCTCGACCTGCTGCCGTGGTCGAAGGCGGCCAAACAACTGCGTGCCCGAATGGGCTACATGCATCATTTTGAAGCCGATTGGCCGGACATGTCGGATGATCACCTTTTACAAACCCGAGCTGATTGGTTAGGCTCTCATCTATATGGTATGCGCAACCGAGAGGATCTTCAGAAAATAAACCTCGTCACCGTTCTCGAAGCCCTGTTAACGTGGCCGCAAAAACAGCAACTCGACACGTTGGTTCCTACCCATCTGGTGGTGCCAAGCGGCTCGCGCCTGGCGATTGATTATAGTGATCCGCAGTCTCCTGCCCTTGCTGTGCGCTTGCAGGAGCTGTTCGGTCTCTCCGAAACACCGAGCATCGTCCGTGGACGGATACCGTTGACGCTACATCTGTTATCGCCGGCTAGCCGTCCGGTGCAGGTGACACGCGATCTTGCGAGCTTTTGGCGAGAGGCTTATTTTGAAGTCAAAAAAGATCTCAAAGGCCGTTACCCCAAACATTATTGGCCCGATGACCCACTGATTGCTGAACCCACTAACCGTGCACGCCCCAACAAGTTGCCGGTCGGTTCTGAAAAAGGTATTGTGGAGAAAAGAACTTTTTAAAAGGCAGGGGACCGTCATGGGCGTGACCATAAACAAAGAACATTCATCTCTCCTCGAGCAGGCTGCCGATTTCGTTCGTTGCTTTTACACAGAAACCAACAAAAGCTCCGAAGCAGCCGAGGCACGAATAGCAGACATTGCGGACAGCATTGCGCAGACTGGAACGTATACCCATAACTCCGATGAGCTTCTGTTCGGTGCGAGGCTAGCTTGGCGCAACAGCAGTCGATGTATTGGGCGTTTGTTTTGGACGATGCTGGAGGTTTTTGACCAGAGACATTTACATAACGAGGACGAAATGGCGCAAGCGCTGTTTCACCATATTACATTTGCCACGAATCAGGGCCGGATTCGGCCGGCCATTACGATTTTTGCGCCTGCCCAAGACAACAAGCAGGTTCGCATTTGGAACCACCAATTGATCCGCTATGCGGGTTATGAGCAGGACGGCCATATTGTCGGTGACCCGGCCTCCGTTGCGTTCACGAAGCAATGTTTGCGTTTGGGCTGGCAAGGGAAAGGAACAGCATTCGACGTTCTCCCTCTCGTGATTCAAGTCGATGGTCGTGAGCCGCGTTGGTTTCCAATTCCGGAATCGGCCGTTTTGCAAGTCCCTTTGACTCATCCGACTATTCCTTCTTTTGCTGATCTTGGGCTAAAATGGTACGCCGTCCCCTTTGTCTCCGACATGCGGTTGGATATTGGCGGTATCGCCTACACGGCAGCTCCCTTTAATGGATGGTATATGGGAACCGAGATCGGTGCCCGTAATTTGGCGGATGTCGAACGGTACAACATGCTTCCAAAGGTCGCATCGCTTATGAATTTGGATCAATCCACTAACGTGTCGTTATGGAAAGATCGTGCACTTGTTGAGTTGAATGCGGCGGTTCTTTATTCGTTCAAAAATCACGGCGTTAGCATCGTCGATCATCATACGGCGGCTGAGCAATTTCTTCTTTTTGAGAAACAGGAAAAACAGCAAGGCCGTGAAGTAAGCGGCACATGGTCGTGGCTGATTCCCCCGATGTCCCCTGCGACGACGGAGATTTGGCATAAGGAGTATCGCGACATGGACTTAGCGACGAATTATCGCTATCAGACGTTGCCTTATTAACGGCTTATACTTTTCAAAATGTAGCTAAATGATGGAATCAGGGTTTCCATTTCAGTATAATGAAATTAACTGTTTTTCGAGGAGGCACGATCATGAACGCACATCAAATTGATTACGCTATTTTGGGAAATGAAATGCAGTACGTCAAGGTGGAGCTCGATCCGCAGGAAAGTGTAGTAGCGGAAGCGGGTAGCTTCATGATGATGGATGCGGACATAGGTATGGAAACCGTGTTTGGTGACGGCAGTAACGACAACAAAGGGATTATGGGTAAGCTTCTCGGTGCAGGCAAGCGTCTTTTGACAGGTGAAAGTTTGTTCATGACCGTGTATACGAATCGTGGTTATCAGAAGCAGACGGTATCTTTTGCAGCCCCTTATCCGGGTAAAATCATTCCATTGGATCTTTCAGAGCTTCGCGGCAAGGTCGTTTGTCAGAAAGATTCGTTCCTGTGTGCGGCTAAAGGCGTA
>JBILCE010000097.1:0-4610 GCA_044353305.1 Paenibacillus sp. | reverse complement strand
AACTAACAAAAAAGCAAATAACAACTTAGTATATATGGACAAGCTGTCTAGTTTTAATAATTTGAGAGCCCACTTCCTCATCATTCTACCTCCAACAAAAAAAGAAATGCCTTTTTGATGACAGGACGTTTCCTTAAAAACATGTTTATGATTACTTGTGGTCCTCGGTAAATATATTAGTCGTCTGTTGGAGTTCCCTGTATTCTTGCGGAGTAAGTGTAGTCGCATTCCGGAAAAACATTCGGAAATACTTCGACGACTCAAACCCTACCGCCTTTCCTACTTCATAGATCTTTATCTTGGGATCTTTCAACAACGATTTTGCTTTCTCGATTCGCGCATTGGCTATCGTTTCAGAGAGTCCTATACCAGTCAATTGTTTATATAGACGTGACAGATAAGTCGGGTTGTGATTTACCAGCTCTCCCAATCGAGTCAGACTAAGATCTTCTCCGACATTGTCACGAATATGCTCCTGTAAGTAACTAACCAGATTGTGTCCCTGCTGATGCCAATGGATGTACCGGTTCTGAAAAACGCTTTCGGCCAACGTTTCAAAATAGGTTAACACACTCTTCCATGAACGGAATCTATCATAACTTATGAGTAATGATAAGTCGATCTGCGATTTTATTTTTTCCTTAATATCCCATTGATGGATGAAAGAGAGGAACAGTGTTGATAGTTCCATGAACGTCTCTTTACGATTCCAAACGTTGGCTTCGATTTCTGCTGAGGTCTCAATAATGAGCGCAGAAAAATGCTTTTGGTACTCTTCCCATTTGTTATTTTCCAAGCACAACCGGAGTTGATCTACATATTTACGGTTATTACGAGGAACCAATCCCAACATCGAGTCATCCACTTGGCTATCATTTTCGACTAGCAACACCTCTCTTTCGAAACCGACATAACGTTTAAGTATAAAACGTAACTTTTCCTCTTGACGTTCCACAGCCGCCCACGGAACGAAAGCGCTTGCAATAGCAACAGAGATACTTAGCCCCAACAATTGTTGGCACTTATTCTGAATCATCTCGAAAGTCCCTTGGACATATGCATTAAACCGAGTTTCTTCCTCGTTAAACTCCATGCCTGTTTGGATAAACCAGACTATCTGTGCCCTCCCCATATTGATGGAAAATGAAGACACAACCGGTTGAAGTAGCTCTTCGGCAATATTTTGGACGGCATAGGTTAGTAAGGCTCGATCGGAAGTCGTTAGAGATTCTTTCCACTCATCGATTTTACCGACCACCAACAATACCGACTCACGCGGATTTAATGGGATTTGAAGTTCTTTGAAAGACTTATCCAATTGACTACCTTCTGCAGGATCACCTTCTAACAATCTAGTGAGGTATTCACGTTGTAGTGTCCATTTAGCCTGATGCGTCATATCGCGTGCCTTAATCATAAATGATTCCGAGGCAAACTCCTTGTCTAATTGCTCGATCGCTTTACGAATGGCCGCCAAAACGACTTGATCCCCTTCAACCTTGAGTACATAATCTAGCGCATCTTTTTTGATCGCCTCTTTAATATAGTGAAAGTTATCATAACCTGTTAGAAAAATAACTTTACTCTTAGGCCAAAACTGGTGAATGCGATTATGCAACTCTAAACCGTTCATCATTGGCATTTGAATATCGGTTATCACAATATCAATTCTATATTGCTTCATCAGTTCAAAAGCTTCCATGGCAGAATAAGCTTGGAAAACCTCCAAGGGCAAATCGTTATGACCCTTTATTAATTCGCTTAAACCCCTAACGACCAGGACTTCGTCATCCACAATTAAGATGTTGTACATGACCCTAATCCCCCCAATTTCGTGATCCTAATCTTATCTTTCTCGTCAATACTAGTATATCAATTTCAAAAGATGAAGAACATTGGTGAATTATTCAATAAAATTCGCTTTTTTCGTCCATCTATTGCTGGTCCATGATGCGAAATTTGGCTTCCCAACCAAGCACGTGCTTCGCTTTTTCACTTGACAGCAATGTATTACGGCCATTAAGCGGAGCTCGTATATCATTAACGTTTGGTAGGTAGCGGCGAATTAATTCCGTGGTGAGGAGATCCGAAGACGAATCATCAGCAGCTAGGTTCATAACGGCCGCACCCAAACCGTCTTTCTCAATAGCAAGACGACAAGCCGTTGCAACGTCACGTGCGTCAATATAAGACCACAAAATGGGTTTCCGCGTTTCCGGATTGTTAAAGCCGGCTTTAACCTTAGCGTAACTTTCCGGCACCAAAATATTGCCGAGTCGGAAACTGACCACTTGCATACCCGTTCGGCGATTATAAGTCTCAGCCGTAATTTCATTTACAACCTTGGACAGCCCATAGCTGTCTTCAGGTAACTGAGGATGTGCCTCATCAATAGGTAAATACTTTGGATCAAAAAACTCCGAAGAAAAAACAATTCCATAAGAGGATTCGCTAGACGCAATTACTACTTTAGAGATACCAAGATTGGCTGCAGCTTCTAAAATGTTGTAGGTGGTCATGACATTGTTTCGGAAGCATACCTCATTCGGATGTGTAAACGCTTGCGGGATGGCAGCAAAATGTACAATGCCAACCGCGTCCTTTCGATCGCGTCCGCCATAAGGCGACAACGCATTCTGGACTTGTCCAAGATCATTTAAATCAACGATGATTGTGCGACAAATTGGCTCCTCTGGCGCGTTAATATCCAAATTAATAACCTCATACCCTTGCTCAACGAAATGCTTCAAAATCCACTTTCCAGCCTTACCACTTCCACCCGTAACAAAAATGCGTGGTTGTGTCATGTAACATCCACTCCCTTTTTTGGTTACTACTCAAATATCCGCATAGGATAATGATAAACCGTCTCATCATCATTGGTATCCATTATCCGAACCTGAACCGTCCAACTGCCGGCGAACGGCAGATAGGGACCCTCGCTAATGAAGCTAAACCGTTTCGAACCAAAATCAATATCAAGTTCCGGGTCGTCAAACGGTTGAATCGGCACTTCAATGGGGGCCATTTCTTTGGAATCGTTAGGTATTAGAATAAGTTGCACCTTCTTCGGCTTGCCCAACTTTTCATCGAGCCATGCCTTCACAATAAACTTATTTACACCTGGCACATTCGGAGTAATACGCACGGTTAAATGCCGCGTCTCCCCCATCACATGCCAATTTAGGGGCTGATTTGCCGGCACCGGGGCCAAATAGGTGAGTAGCCCCACCAACCCAGCAATTATCAGCATCAGTGAGATATCGACCTTGACCAGACGGCCGACCCGCTCCACTCCCTTGCGTTTCATGACGTATCGAATGAATATAGCCAATACTACAACACATAACACAATTAATGATTTTATCAACAAAAAATTTCCCCACTGGGAATACCAAACATAGGACAAGTTGGGCAAATAGAGCACGGTGGTCAGCACACCTGTTATAGTCAATATAATTAGTGACCAAAATGCCATACGCGAAAATCGCGGTGCCAATTCATCGAGGACGGCTCGATCTTTACGGAAAGCAAGTAACATCCATAAGCCACCCGCCCATAATGATGCTGCTAGCAAATGTATTGCATTCAGAAGGACCAATACTGAGGTCGGCTGAAACCCGATGGCATGGCCATTCAAACATTTTGCCCCAATTAGAGTAATGACCCAGATGATGTCTAGCCACTTCGACCGTTGGAGCACATAGAAGCTTAACCCTGCTAACGCAAGTGAAATAATCCACGACAATCCGATTCGGGTACCTGTAAACAGTTGAAGTAACCCACCAAAACCGGAATCACCGAGTAACTCACGGAAATGGGTAAAAATCAAAAATAACAGCGCCAGCAAAAAAATACGTTGCCAAGCGAGCGTCCAACCACTCAGCCTGTCCTGTCTATCTTTTATGATGGTCCCCAGTAGTCTGATCCACAAAATCCAACCCACGAGCGATAACATAGCAATGTAATAAACGATCCGTGCCAGAAACTGAAAAGACTGTGATGCGTCAAGTGTTCGCAGTGAGACTTCATGCTGATGCTGAACGGCATCGGATGCGACAGCAGGGGTTTGGAAACCAATCATGAGGACATAACTGCCACTCACCGGATGCCCGTCGGACGAAATTACATGATAAGTGACTACGTAATTGCCGTTCGATAACGGTTGCGGCACTTCCAAGTAAATTCCTGTTTGGTCCGCATTCATCTTCGCCTTCTCCACAACGGCCGAGCGACCGTCCGAATTGAGCACTTTAATCGAATATAGACTGTCCTCAATCCGTTCGTTGAACGTTAACTCTATCTTTTCCGGTGAATTTGGATGTTGCATATTCGGTTCAGGGACGGCGCGCAGCAAATTAGCATGTGCGTCCACTCGACCCGGGAACATCAAAATAAGCATAAATCCTATGAAAACCCATAACTTATAATTCCGCATACCCCGCAATGCCTCCTAATCCTGCAACGGCTTTCGTCCAATAAAGCCGTCTTCCCATCCATGATAATGCGATACACTTGGCTCTCCCTGCTTCCAACACAACAACACGTCTTTATCACCGACTCGCGCCGGGAAATCGATGAGGCCGGGGTCAATCATTTTTAAATAAACC
>JBILCE010000096.1:0-4618 GCA_044353305.1 Paenibacillus sp. | reverse complement strand
ACTTTTACGGAGCACCGCATGCAGTGAACCCCGCCCCATCATAACGATTCGTAGCATCGACGCATGACCGTCCGCTTCCTCCCTCGCCTTCGCCACCTTGGTTCGGATCGCCTCAAGCAATTGTTCCTCCGTCTCTAGGCCTTCAATGGAGCAATCAACACGCAACCAACGAATATCATCTAACGGTACAAACTGTAACTGCGTTCGTCCTGTATCCGTTACATCGACGATATAGCAGCCTTTTGCCCCCCGTTCCTTCATGTTACGCCCTTGCAAATTACCTGGATACACTACATGAGGTCGTTCACTAAGGACTCGCCGATCATGCACATGACCGAGCGCCCAATAGTCAAAACCGCTTCGCTTCAACTGCTCTAATGTGCACGGAGCATAGTTGTCGTGGCCTTCATTGCCATCTACATTGGCGTGCAATAAGGCAATGTGGTATGGGGCACCGGGTTGCACAGAAAATTGCGTTGCTAAATTAGCCGTAACCGCTGGTGTTCCAAATGAGATACCATAAACGTGCGCCAGGGTTTCCCCTTCACTCGAATAAACAGCCGAACATCCCACTTCTCGCGTTGAAAAAAAAGTTACATTTTTCGGCCATTTTAGTCTCGCCGATCTACCATCTTCGGGATCGTGGTTACCGTGCACCACGAATAGTGGAATGGCGGCTTCCGCCAGTCTTTGCGTTGCCTCACGAAACCGAATTTGAGCACGTAGGGATCGATCTGAGGCGTCGTAGACATCCCCTGCCACGACAACGAAATCGACGCGTTCCCTCACAGATAGTTCAACCAGTGACTGCAACGCTCGGAAACCGGCAGTTCGGACACGTTCGCGCACGGTATTAGGTAACCCTTGCAAGCCACGGAACGGACTGTCTAAATGCAAATCCGCAACATGCACAAACCGAAATGGCTTCACCACGATCGCTCCTTCCTATGAAAAAAGCGGCATCTTCGCCGATGCTCGCTCTCCTGTTATGACTGCCGATAATGCTCATAAACTTTTTGCAGTTGCTGAATAACACGCGATAATGAATACGCCTTGCGCGCTTTCTCTCTGGCAGCACGCGCCAGGTGATATCGGAAAGATGGATCTGTGATCAGCTTCTCAAGTGCATCAGCAAGTGCATGATGATCATTTGGAGGGACTAGCAGTCCACTTTTTCCATCCTCAATTTGTTCAGCAATTCCTCCAACGTTTGTTCCGACAAGCGCCAGATGACAAAGCGCAGCCTCCGCAAACACGGAACCGAACGCCTCTGCCTGGGAGGGCAACACAAAAATATCAAAGAATGGCATAAACTCCTCTGGATGGAGCATGTATCCGTAAAAGATCGTTTCTTCGTATAAGTGTAATTCTGTCGCGAGCGACTCCAGCTCCTGTCGGGCTGGTCCATCGCCTATCAAATGGAGCACGAAAGGATGTCCTCTTCTTTTTAATTCCGCACAAGCACGGATTAATATATCAATACCTTTCGCCGGCACCAATCGACAAACAGAAATAAGCTGTGGGGTAACACTATCATGTGGGAAAGGTCGAAATCGGCGTTCATCGAAACCGTTGGGGATAACATGAATGTTCTCGGAGTTGTGCACATAGGCAGACAAATATTGCTTAAATGACATTGAAACTGTCATGATCCCATCAAGTCGATTTTCCATTTCTCCATAAATGGAAGTAAGGAATTGATACTCCGGCCCATCGATGGCAATTTTCCCATTCAACATCAGTTCGCGTTCATAGCTAGAATGGATCGTTACGATCACAGGTGTATTCGGAAACAGCTGCTTCATCACAAGTGCGGCAATCGGATGATGGGCATGAATGACATCGTAATGTTTCTTTAGACGCATATTCGCAAACCATAAGTAATCTCGATAAGTCTGCATATATTTATTAACGATCGGATTTCCTGTAAAGTTAGTCCAATCAAATGTTTGGAAAGTAATATCATCCAATCCTTTACCGCGAATGCGTTTAGGGAGAGAAAACAGCTCCATTTCCCAACCTTTTTTCAAAAACCGCTCTTGAATGTAAGGAATCATGGAAGAAACTCCACCTGGTTGTTCGGGTGGAAAAAATAACGCTTGCAAAATATTCATATAACCCTCCTGCGCACAAAACATCTGGTGCTTACATTCTTCTATTGTAACTGGAAGATTGGTCGGAGGAAAGCGTAAATCGAGACGAATTAGGGAGAGGATTTAGTAAAATTTGGTTATAAATCAGAGGGGCAGAGGGATTACGTAATGGGAGTATAACAAAGGGAGGAAATTGAAGCTATGTTATGGTAAAAAGGGTTTCCATAGGGACTTCAAGTGTTTCACTGAGGCGTTTAGCGGCGGCAGGACCGATCGATTTCATCGATCTCTCAAGCATACTAACATAGGCATGACTGAGGCCCGCGCGTTTGGCGAGCTCACGTTGAGAATAGCCTTTCAGAATGCGTGCTCTGGCGAACGTGTCCGGTTTTGCAACGATTTTCATCTATTCTCCTCCATATGTCAATATTGTTCGTATTTACAATATAACCGTAACGATAAACATTAGCAATTCATTTGTTAACATTTGTGAAGTAAAAGACGACTTTAGTCGGATTATGGTATGATTGTCCATATGCTATACTAATCGGCATACTATTTAATCGTAAAAAACGTTTACTTTTGTTTACATATTGCTTCGACAAGGGGGTACGGTCCGATGAACGATTTTTACGATAAGTTGAGAGACTTTCGCAAGGAAAAAGGATTTACCATCCGTGAAGTGGCAGTACGCTCCGGCGTATCTCCATCTTATATTTCGCAGCTCGAAAACGGGCAACGCGGTATCCCATCGCCAGAAGTCTTGTTAAAATTATCTGAGGGACTACATGTGTCCTATGCTAAATTAATGGAAGAAGCCGGATATTTAGAGCCATTCCCTAAAGAAGCGCCCCCTACAACGGAAACGGTCGAGTTGCTGAAGTTGCTTCGAGATTATCCATTGACGTATGACGGACAGATTTTATCGGCCGAAGAGAAAGAACGACTCTGTCGAGTTCTAGAGGCTCTGTTCTGGCGATCTAATAAGGAGCCAATTGAGGGGGAATCCCGTTATCAACGGGTCCTATAAGGGATCGGATCGGTCAAATGAGCCTCAGAAAAGCCCTTAAGTCGCAATCGACAGCTATCGCATTCACCGCATGCTTCCATTTCTCCATTGTAACAAGAGGTCGTTAGTGTATAAGGAACACCCAGTTTCATGCCTTGCCTAATAATTTCAGCCTTAGTCCAATGAATAAGCGGAGTTGCAATGCGAATTGATTGCCCCTGAATTCCTACTTTCGTAGCTACCCGAATAACATCCTCTACTTTTGCAATAAATTCAGGCCGACAATCAGGGTAGCCACTGTAATCAAGTGCATTGACACCAATATAAATAGCCTCTGCACCAGAAGCTTCCGCATATGAGGCTGCGATCGACAAGAATAGCAAATTCCTCCCTGGCACGTAGGTGACAGGCACCTCTTGTTCCTCATTCTCGACCTGATGCCCTTTCGGTATGTTGATCGATTCATCAGTTAGGGCGCTCCCCCCAAAATCACGTAGGAAGCTTAGCGAGATGATTTTATGGCGAGAGGTGACGCCATAGTGCTCGGCCACACGACGCGCATTATCGATTTCCATTTTGTGTCGTTGCCCATAATCGAATGTAATCGGATATATCTCGTATCCTTCTGCCTGCGCGATGCCCATGCATGTCGTACTATCAAGTCCGCCGCTCAGTATCACAACCGCTTTTTTCTCTAAAACCCCCATTGCATTCCCATCCTTCATTCTTCTACATTTTGCGGACATTCATCAATAATTTAGACACCCCGCATTGCAGGGTCCCAGATGATCTTATGAAGTTGCAAATTCAACTTTACATGAGCGAGCCCATGCTGCAACATGAGCTCAACGAGCTTGCGTGGTGGCATCGTCTCCCAAACAGGACTAAATAGCGCTAATGCCTCTATCTGGTGTTCCTTTAATAGTTTTACCGCATAATGAAAATCCGCTTCCCCTGCTATGACAAATTTTAATTCGTCTTGAGGTCGCAATTTAGCGAGATTCGCGAGCACCATCTGCTCCGTTTCACCAGATTCCGGAAGTTTAAAATCCATGATATATCGAACACGCTGGTCCTTGATTCGTTCTAGGAACATTGTCAAATCGATAGCACCGTTGGTCTCAATGTGCAAATCCGTTAAGGGTGATGACTCTATCCCCAGTAGCGCCTCGATTAGTGCAAGCGAATGATCGCCATACAATAACGGTTCACCACCAGTAAGACAAAGATGACGGGATGAAAAACGACCGACCGCTTCTACGATCTCCCTAATAGTCATAACGTTGGTTGCCTCATCAGGCGGATAACTATATTTCGTGTCGCACCACGTACAACGCAAATTACATCCGAATAACCGAACGAATACTGTCGGAAAACCAGCCCGTGTTCCTTCGCCCTCTACCGTCTCGAAAATCTCGACCATAGGTATTTTGATGGCATCACGGGTTGCGTTCATGACGGATCCTCCATTTGTTCTCGCGTAATGGAAGCGTAACTGGTTGGGGTTTCCCAAAGT
>JBILCE010000126.1:0-3989 GCA_044353305.1 Paenibacillus sp. | reverse complement strand
TCTTCTACAAAGGTACGTTCAACCATCGATGCTGGAACGAATCCACGAACCCCAAGATCGACCACAAGTCCACCTTTCACCACTTCTGACACTTTTGCTTCAAGAGTTTCCTTAGATTCTAATTTAGCTTGTAAAATATCCCACATTTTTTCGCTATCAACTAAACGCTTGGAGAGCGTCATTAGCGCTTTGTTGTCATCAATGGAGACAACCTTCAATTCAAGTTCTTGACCAACTTGAACAGCATCATTCGCATTCTCTAACTTTACGTTCGACAATTCACGAAGAGGAATCGTGCCGTCATATTTGTAACCTACATCAACGATAGCTTGATCTTGTTCAACTTTAACAACTTTTCCAGTGACAATAGCACCTTTCTTTAGTGTGGAAATGTTAGTAAGATCTATGCTCGTTTCTTGTGCAGTAGGAGTGGAATCAACTACAGTTTCTAAAACATTAATTTCTTCTGACATGGGAATTCCTCCTTGGAATTGTTTCATATATGTTGAGATCATTTCAACTGTTGTTCAATGGAACTCATAATCTTAGCGGTAGCCGCTTCTAGTTGATCCGATTCGCTATCGCGAAACTCAGATAAATCGACTGGCATACCGAAACGAAGCGTCATTCGACGGAATAAACCGTAAGGACCCACAATGCCGACTGGTATGACAACAGCATCGGAACGTAACGCTAGCAATGCGGCTCCCTTCTTACCTATTCCGCTCGTGTTCTTCCTTGAACCCTGCGGAAAAATCCCGAGGATCTTCCCCTCATTCAACAAGTGCAAAGCAGAACGAATCGATTCTTTGCTTACGCCCCCCCGTTTTACCGGAAAGGCACCGAGTTGGCGAATCATGGATCCAAATAATGGGATACGGAATAATTCTTCTTTAGCCATGTAGTGAACTCTTCGGTCTAACGGCGTTCCTAATAGAGGAGGGTCTAGATTACTTATATGGTTAGCACACAATACGACCGGACCTTTACTAGGAATATTCTCCATACCTTCGACTTTAAGACGCAAAAATAACCGGAATATCAATCTCAGGATGAAACGGAACGTCAAGTAAAGCATCGTCTCACCTCCCGTCCATTTTTGATCGACATAGGTATAAAATCTTCTCTACCACTTCATCTCTAGTCATCAACGTACTATCGAGGAGAATGGCATCACCCGCTTGTACGAGTGGTGACACATCGCGTTCAGTGTCCATTCGATCTCGTTCAACAATCTCTTGTTCTAACTCATCAAGTGTGATCGTTGGATTAACCAGTTCTGCATAACGTCGAATAGCACGTTCCCTGGCGCTTGCCGTTAAAAAAATCTTTAATTCGGCATCAGGTAACACACGCGTTCCAATATCTCGACCGTCCATAACGATTCCCTTGCGCTCAGCCATCCGTTGTTGAATCCCAACGAGCCTTTCCCTGATTTCTGGGATCGTAGCAACCTGTGAAACAAATCGGTTAACTTCAGACGAACGAATAAAGGAAGTAACATCACAGTCTCCAACAAATACTTGTTGCCCGTGAGGGCTTGGCTTTAGTGAGATGTTCATCTGATTGACTAGTTCGACCAAACGTTGATTCTGATCTGGCGTAAGCCCATGATGCAACATATTCCATGTTACCGCTCTATACATCGCACCAGTATCTACATAAACGTAGCCAAGTAAGTTTGCAACAAGCCTAGCGGTACTGCTTTTACCTGCTCCAGCAGGTCCGTCAATAGCAATGTTTATTAAACGCACAATAACCGGAACCTCCTAGGATACAGGTAAACATAAAAAGCAGGCAGCCGCCTGCGCACATTGGAAATTATAACATACCCAGGGTTGCCATGCAAAAAGAAGGGGGTTTATTTACCCCCTTCATATGGTGTCCCTTCAAGATGATCAACATGTGTAATCGCATCACGAAAACTGGGGAACGAAAGCAGCGTTTGTGCACACACAACAGCGATCGTTAACACGAAAATAATTCTTAGGAACCACTTCTCAATCCTTCTTGAGAACAACTTAAAAAGCTGTTCATAAGGGGATGCACGATCGTTCATATAGGGTTTTCCTTGTCTTGCGTAGGGCCGATTTGTTCAATTTTCTCCTCATACCCCGTCTCAGCACTGATAAATATTTTATAATCGTTCCCATTAATGCTACCGCTAAATTCGTGACATAGCATCTCTTCATCGAGTTCATTACGAATAAGGGCCAAATTGTTACTGTAGCCAGAAAAATCTTTGCTCAGTTGTTTTGCCGCTTGTTCACTCGTAATTTTTGGATCTGCCCATTTCCGTTGACGGTGCTCAAACACATAGTCCGTAGCCTGCATCCCTATAATGTCTCCCTGATCTAGAGCAACGTGAACAGACACTTTTTCCGGATAAATCACGACATCCCCTTGACGACGAGCAAATGTAACAATTCCCACATTATAGTTCTCATCATATCCGATAGCTTTCATTTCTTGAAATCCATGCAGATCTAAGAACTCTGCAGCGGCATCTCGCGCCCCGCGGGTATCTAGATTTTTTGATTCGACGTTACGTGATGCCATGAACCAAAGGAGATTCCCCCCTTTTTTTGTGAAATCAAGTTGCACCTCATCAGAACCTGGCTTTGAACCTGTAACAGAATAGGAACTGTATTCTATCCCTTGACCATTCTCGGTCACCTTAAAGTTACTTTTATCCGATACCCCTAGAAAATTCGCCGCTTTTTCCTTAATTTCTTCAACGGTCAATTCCTGACCATCAAGCAAACTGAAATTTCTTTTTTGGAACATGGCGTTCATTGATGGGCCCCAGTCCAACTCGGAATATTCACCTACTTTTTTGTCCACTGTTTGGAAGCCATCCACGATCGTATTATCTGCATTCTCTTTCTGAGAAGCAATTGCCAACTCAACATCCATCCAACGAAGACCGTCAGCAAGTACCTTACCCTGCACATCTTGTAACTGTGCAGATATTTCCTTCGCATGTTCATACAATTGATGCAATGTTTTGCGTTCTTCATCCGAAATCGGCTTTTTTTCCAAGTTACGAACAGCTGTCCGATACGAAAATGCAGATATGTTTTTTAGAAAATCCTCCGTTTTGCTAAATGGTAAAAGGGTTAGGGGAAGTTGGTTAATTTCACTTTGAGCCTGGCTTGTTATTCGCCAAATATTGACTAACCCTTTCCTATAAAAGTCGCTTGAAGTCGAGCTCACAGCGATTGTGTTTCCAAGCTCAGTATGAAGTCTTTCCATATGGAAAGACAAATCGTGAAAGGCACGCTGATATTGATTTTCCGCTTTTAGTAACACAGCATTTTTTTCTTGATTGACTTGATATCCCCAAACACCGGCACCAATAAGTGCTATCAAAATAACAGGAAACATAACTACAGCTAAACGTTTATACATGCCTGAATTCTCCCTTCCTAGTTAACCTTTCATTGAGCATAGCTTTAGCCCTAATGGATGGGATTATTCAAAATAAAAAAAGAGCCGAATTCGGCCCATTACGTTTCTAAAATTTCAATATCAAAATCAGACTTATTGTTACAAAGACATTGGTGGAAACCGGTCTGAACCATTCCCTTTTCCCATCTACCCCTTAAAATAAAATGTTCTCCACAATGTTTGCAACGAATATAAACTTTAATACGGGATACGATTTTCATAAGGGAGAAAAGTCACTCCTTATCAATAAGGTATTCCCATTATTAACATATAGATCAAATTCTAATCTTATCGTCAAGGTTCATCATCCGAAAAGGTGAATTGGCATTCGCTTGTTGCACCGTCCATAAGCTACTCACCCATAGTATTATCATGACTGGGACCATTAACCAAAGCCAATTAGCATCAAGCAAAAGAAGTAAATAATTAAAAAATCCGTGATATAAAATAGGGAGCAACAATGACAAAATAAAAATAAATTTTACATTTTTGACGCTAAATTTAGCACGACCTAATTGATATCCCATAATTACCCCAAA
>JBILCE010000095.1:0-4677 GCA_044353305.1 Paenibacillus sp. | reverse complement strand
ATACTTTTTCTCTATTCGTCTGACAAACCAATTAGCCAACAGCAACGTCACTGCCGCATCATCTACCGGCAAAAAAGACAAAAAGTCCGGCATTACCCAATAAAGCACAACGGGCACGATAAACAGCAATTTCTCCCTAAATGGAATATAGGGAGCCCTCAGAAGTCGCCACATTCGTACAAGTAACCTCCACCAATACCGCACATTCCACCATTTAAGCAATTGATCTACCTCCCACGATGAACTTCGATTTAGTTGCCTATACAAGGTCACCCCATTTCGTCAGCTGTTGTCGATATAAACGTTCGCAACAAGGGGTCCACTACCTTTAAATAGTTTAGCAACAAAACTGGCACTTTCTTCATAAACTCCTCATCCGTGCGACCACACAGCTTGCAAAATGTCATCATGATTGCAAAATCAGGGGCCTCTGGTCTTTGCGAAATCGCATGTGCATATAATTGCATCCGTTGCTCAAGTCCTTTTTTCGCATCCTCCCAGGTTTGTTCAGCCTGCTCCAAAATCTCAGCAAAAATAATCTCACTTAACTTCGTTTTGTAATCTTCAACCGTAATCAACCCGTACATCATATAATCAATCACAAATACTTTTAGCGCAAAACGCTCAAATAATATCTGGGAAGACTGCTCTGGTTCTATATTATTGTCGTCAGTTACATGATTATCTTCCCTAACAAAATGAATTAACAGATCGACCGTATTTTTCATTTGTTGCGAATACTCTATACTATCCATTTGATTGTAACCCCTTTTATCCATCATCCAACTACCCTACTGATTGCCGCAACACATCCATTATTCCGCCAAAAATATAGTAGCCGAAAAAAGTTGTTCATCACTTATCATACGCTACGAAGTGAAACAGAACAAGACAGTGGTCAATTCTATAAACAACAGGACATCCGGACGTTCAATGTATGATTACCTAAACTTTGTACACTCTAAAATAATATGTTTCTTGAACTTATGTACAGGGAGGTGTTGGTTGTCCCATGACCAAGTCCTGGGTAATGCTCGCAGCTATATTGGTTATTATTTTTCAAAGTTCGTTCGCATCTGCCAATCAACTTGACCCGCTTCCACAGCAACAACTACCCGAAATAACCCAAGGATTTCAAGAACGGCGAATTGCGCTAACGTTTGATGACGGGCCAACACCAGATGAAACTTCGGAAATTTTGGATATTTTGAGGGATTATAACGCTCATGCGACTTTTTTTGTCCTGGGGAGTCGGGTTGAACAATATCCTGAAATTGCACGCCGCGAAATAGTTGAAGGCCATGAAATTGCGAACCATACGTATAGTCATTTACTTTGTCAACCTGGTGTTTCAATCACCAGACTTATAAATGACATCCGAAAAGCTCAGCAGGTTATCTATGATACCACTGGTGTAAGACCAAAATTATTTCGGCCACCTCATGGATTGTGGAACGAACAACTGATTCAAGCCATTCATGCCGAAGGTCTACAACTGGCACTTTGGACCGATGAGATGGATACGATGGACTGGGATCGACCAGGCGTTGCTTATATCGTCAAAAGAGTACTTAAAAATGCATCAGATGGCGACATCGTCTTGTTTCATGATCATGTCCACGGAAAGAGTAATACCATGGATGCGCTACGCAAAATTTTGCCCGAGTTAAAAAATAGAGGGTATCAATTCGTCACAATGTCAGAATTGAAAGTCCCATCCGTTGCACAATAGTTCAAACATTCGACTAGGAGTGAAGCGGCACTATTATAGCAATCTGGAAACTGCTCGAGAGGAAGCGGATTAACGCCAAATCCAAGTTCTAGTGTAAACCCAGGGCGGCGAAATTGCTGGATGAACCAATCTTTGTATCCGGCATCACTGCTTGTTAGTTTAACAGCGTTTACTCCGGACGAACTCGCCAATCTAGACGCCAACGATTCCGACTCTTCAGGTTCTAAATCACGATAGTTCCAATAAAGCTCTTGACCTTGCGTATGTAATGATACGACAAGCCGGAAATCGTTAGCGGATGTAAAAGTAGCCAACGCCAATGCTTCCGGTTCGGATAAGGCATGCTCTCCCGTATAGTCGCGAGGTCCAGGTCCATCCACTTGCCTACGTTTCCGCTCCTCATCCCAATGCGCTGGAAACTGATCATTCAGATCAACTCCATTCACATTCGCTTTCCAACGACGAAATTCGAATGACCCTTCGTTCCAAGTAAGCAATTGTTCAAAAAACGGATGCTGGGGAGTGACACTTTCCAGCACAAGTTCAACCCCATCCGGATTCACCATGGGAACAATCCAAAGTGACGTCCTTTGAGCAAGTATATCCGCATTGTGACCCCTAAATTTACGACCGGTCGATATGGCTTCCGAGTAGTCCTCGACAAATTTAAGCAAAACCGGTGTCGTGATCCACTCATTGGCATGAATCGCTGCATTCGCATGCATCGAAATAGGACCAGATCCAATACGAAGCGCAAACAACGGTTTTCCCATTACAGATTTGCCAATTGAACGTAATTCGAGGAAAGGATATTTCCTTGTTAACTGAATGAGATCAGCTTCTAACTCTGTAAACCCATACGGCAGATCCGAGCGAACAACGGATTCCCCTTGCGAACGCGGCAGGACGAGTGACTGGCCTATTTTTAGCCAACGCCAATCTACATCTAGATTAGCCTCTACGAGATCATTAACATCAATGTTGAATCGCTTCGAGAGAAAAGTAAGAGAATCGCCCACTTGCACAATGTAGTGATTAACTGGGCGTTCCGGAATACGAATGAGTTGTCCAGGTACCAACGGATTGGCAACACTGAGCACGGGATTAGCAACTAACATTGCCTCCACATTTACAGAATGGCGACGAGCGAGCCGATATAGCGTGTCCCCTTTTTGTACAACATACATATAAACCATAACGGACTCCTACCTTCTTTCCCTTCACATTCCGAGGTCGGTGATGTGCGTTTCTCATAGATATGCGATCATTTGCAAAAAAAATACCCGTCACCCGAAAAAGAGAGGCAACGAGTATTTCATTCTAGGTGAGAAACCTGCCATACGACTGGACAATCCTTCATTCCTGAACCAAGCCAACTCCATGCAATCTGCTGAAACAATGCTGGATGACCACTACAAAAAAAATGATGGAATGGGGTTAAACTCGACTGAGCTAACTGACCACGATGATGCAGAACCGTACTGATTTCTCGGGCTGTCTCATCAGCGGAATTTACAAGCTTCACCTGTTTTCCCATGCAGTCCTGAATGAGCGAGCTAAGAAAAGGATAATGCGTGCAACCGAGAATTAGACAGTCGATCGGTTTCAAACGAAAGTCTATTAATGACGACTCGACTGCCTTCTGTGCCTCTTCTGTGTTGTAACGCGCTTGTTCAACAAGCGTAACAAAACTAGGACAAGCTAAGCTATGAACCTTTATAGTTGGCGAAAGTGACAGGAGTGCCGATTCATAAGCCCCACTTCGCACCGTTCCTTCCGTGCCAATCACTCCGATAATTCCGCTTTTCGTATATCTCACCGCAGCCCTTGCACCTGGGTGAACGACACCAATAACGGGTATCGAAACATGACTTCGAATATCTTCAAGTGCTGCAGCAGTTGCTGTATTACAAGCAATTACAAGTAGCTTCGGATCGAATTGCAACAAATAATCGACGATCTGATAGGTAAACTTCAATACTTCCTGCTGTGTTCGTGGGCCATATGGAGCTCGAGCTGTATCGCCAAAGTAAATGATTTTCTCTTGAGGAAGCTGCCGAAACAGTTCCTTTACAACCGTCAGTCCACCCACGCCAGAATCAAGAACAGCAATAGCTTGTTGCACTGGATACGCTTCCTTTTCTACCTAAAGTAGGGCACCTTGAGGGTACACCTTACTATATGAAAGAATTGGAGAAAACGTACCGGCACATGAAGTTTGTTCTGAACCTTAGAAATCGGAAACGGTTGAGAAGGTATAACCTTGTTGCTTAATCGATGTAATAATGCGATCTAGGGCGTCGATGTTTTCCTTCGACCCTTGATGCATCAGAATGATATTGCCATCATGCAACATACTCATAACGTCGTTATAAGCGTCATCAGCACCATTCGCTCGCGGTTCCCAATCCCGATAAGCCGTTGACCAGAAAACGGACGTATACCCCATAGACGAAACAAGATCCATCAAATGATAACTATATGTTCCGTAAGGAAAACGAAAATATTTCGGCTGTTCTTGACCAGTAATTTCCTTAAACATTGCTGCAAAATCGATAATTTCTTTGCGCACTTCATCATCTGTTAACTTCGTAAGATCACGATGCGTAATCGTATGATTCGCCACGAGGTGTCCGTCTGCAACAAGTTGCCTTATAAAATCAGGGTGAGCCTTCATATTATATCCTGCAATAAAAAAACTAGCTTTCACACCATGATCTTTCAGCGTTTTCAACAGTTTCGCTGTGTCGCCCATCGGACCGCCTGTATCTAATGTCAGGTAAATTTTCTTACCTGTACCGACCCACACCGCCTTGTCTGTAGGTTTAAGTTTCTTCACCTCAGCGGGAAAATCAGGCACCTTGCCCGTACCCTTCTTCATAAAATACCAACCTAACGGCTTCCGTTCCTCAGGCGTTGCAGGAACGGAAGGTTTAGGCACAGGT
>JBILCE010000094.1:0-4682 GCA_044353305.1 Paenibacillus sp. | reverse complement strand
CTGGTAAACGATCATATTTCTTCATCGAGATATAGCCAAATAATAATTGAAGATCATTCACCCAATCATGTCGATGGTGATTGACTGTCTGGATCAGGAGCGTTTGCTGCTGATGTCTAACTAACTTCCGTTCAAATCGGATGATTGCGCCTATAACTCCGATACATCCGAGCATGAGAAGGCTGTTGATTAGATGGCCGAAATGGCCGAATGAGAGGCTAGCCAGTAAGATGCCAAGTACAATTCTCGAGATGGCTTGTCCACGTGTCCATCTTCTCATCTGATTCTCTCCGTTTCCAGGCAGCATATACATCTTGTTATAGATTCCAGTATACCATGTTCGCTTAAAATGGTCATGAATGCAAAAACTCCGGCCCGAAGCCGGAGTTTGTTTGTCTCTAATTGTTCCTCGCTTAAGCTTCGATTGCTGCAGCAAGTGCCGCTTCAACCGGATAAACGCTAACCTTCTTACGATCGCGGCCAAAGCGTTCGAATTTCACGATACCTTCGACTTTTGCGAATAGTGTATCATCGGAACCAATGCCAACATTATTGCCTGGGTGAATTTTAGTGCCACGTTGACGCACTAGAATGCTTCCTGCAAGAACAGATTGACCATCGGCACGCTTTACGCCTAGACGTTTCGAATGGCTATCACGACCGTTCTTCGTGGAGCCTACGCCTTTTTTGGATGCGAAAAACTGAAGATTCAATTGAAACATGTCCGTTTACCCTCCTTTTCGGTTTAAATCTTGAATGCTTATATACTTGCCGTACGATTGTTCGATGGTTCGTAACGAAATGAGCATCGCTTCGAGCAACAGTTGCACTTGTGCTTGCTGCTCAACGGATAACCGATCAGGCAACATGACCTTCAAGTATCCTTGCTTCTCGTCGGCTTCTGTCTCAGGAATGATCCCAAGGAGAGCTTCCAAGGCATTCAGCGTGCCAAATGCAATTGCGGATGCGCCTGCACAGACGATATCACGGCCAGGGTTGTCATATTGAGCATGCCCTCGCATCGTGAAAGTCTGAATCGTTCCGTCGGAGTCTCGTTCCAAAACTATTCTTATCATAAGCCGCCTCTTAAGCCTCGATCTTGCTAATCACGACTTTCGTGTACGGTTGACGATGACCTTGCTTCTTGCGGATGTTCTTCTTCGCCTTGTATTTGAAGACAATAATCTTCGAACCTTTGCCTTGCTTTTCCACTTTCGCGGAAACCGTAGCGCCGGAAATAAGCGGGGAACCGATCACAAGAGCGCCATCCTTAGATACCGCCAATACTCGATCGAACGTTACGTTATCGCCTTCGGTTGCTTGAAGCTTCTCGATGTAAACCACATCGCCCTCTTGCACCTTGTATTGCTTACCGCCTGTTTCAATAATTGCGTACATTGTTGCACCTCCCTCATGTCTCAGACTCGCCGATATGTCAGGTGACGGACTCTCAAAGAGGTTGCCGTACTTAGACCCGATTCGTGCGGTTACAGCATGTTTCGCAACATACCGAGTTATTGTATCATAGACCGAACGACTATGCAATGAAAACGTTGGACAAACCTAAGTCTTCCTGCCTCTCCGCTTGCGTGAGGGATGATCCCCACTTAGAACATAACCCTGACCCAGGCAGTGAACACATTTGTGAAAAAAGTGACGGTCCAACGATGGTCGAATTTTTTTTCGCGTCAATTCGAGCAAACCAAGCTTCGTCCATCCCATGATGGTCGCTTGGTTGCGATCCCGCTTTAACCCTTGGTGGAGCCGTTCGGCGATCCGCTCACGTTGATCGTCCTGGTCCATATCGATAAAATCGATGATAATAATACCGCCCCAATTACGTAATCGAATGAGCTGGGCGATTACTTCCGATGCTTCCATGTTCGTATCGAATACCGTCTTTTGGAGATTGTCGCCACCTACATATTTCCCCGTGTTCACATCGATTACTGTAAGCGCCTCGGTTCGATCAACCACTAAATAGCCACCGTTCTTAAGCGCAATATTTCGCTGAAATGCCACATCCAATTGATGGTCTATACCGAGGGACTCGAATACCGGAACATTTCCTTTATATTCCTGAATTCTACCCTCCAAGGCAGGTGCTACTGTCTTGACCAATCCAATCATTTCCTGGGTAAGAGAGGCTCCCTGAATAAGCAGTTCATCCGTCTCATCCGTGACGAGATCTCGGACGAGACGCGGCAGCATATCTAAATCGCGATATAGTAACGCAGGTGCTCGTGAAATTCGAATTTTCGCCTCGATGGCTGACCACAACCCATAGACAAATTGGGCATCTTGTTCAAGTGACTCTATTGGTTCGCCCTCGGCCACCGTTCGCACAATCAACCCTCTACTAGGTTGACGGAGGCCTTCGACCGCCAACAACAACCGATTGCGTTCTTCTTCGTCGTCGATTCGCTTGGAGATAGCCACATAATTTGCCTCTGGCATAAGCACAACTAACCGCCCGGGAATGTTCAGGTGAGTTGTTACTCGAGCACCTTTGGAACCGAACGGTTCCTTTTTGACCTGGACGATTAATTCCGCTCCTTCCTGAACCCAATCCGTAATCGATGACCCCGATTCAGATTGCTTCTCCTGTTGCAGAGGTAGCAGATCATCCATGTATAGAAACGCATTCTTCTTTAACCCAATATCGACGAAAGCCGCCTGCATGCCAGGTAGCACATTCACAACTCTGCCTTTATAAATATTGCCAGCGTAAGCCGCATCGGGCGCTTCCTCCAAATGGAACTCCACGAGTCGCCCTTCCTCAAGCACAGCTGCCTTGCGAAATCCTAGCTCACCTTGCACGACGATTTGATTCATACACGTCTCCTGGTATCGGCATATTAGTCTTATTGTATCATAAGTCAGAAATGATGCCGTCCGGTTTTTTATTGCGTAGATACATGTCAATCAGCCGTTGTTCGGGAATAACGCGCTCAATGTCCCCTTTTTCGTTCATTACATAAATAAGATGATATTTCTCTCGCATAAAAAGTTGCATTATAGGCCAAATGAAATGAGATCCTTGTGTGATAACGGGCGAAGCTATTGATCCGCTATGAATCCAAACTTGCCCTCGGGACTCCCGTCCCATAAGAAAGCGAACAAATTGAAACGGAATATGTTTATGACCATACCAATTAGATACGGCTAGGAATAGCCCAACGACCAATAGATTCAGTTGAATTCCACCATTAAATGCTGGATAAACGGCTACGACGACGAGAAGACTGCTAAGAACAAGGCTGAGCCACGAGCAGAAAACGAGCGCTCGATGGTAACTCATCACATAGCTCACTGCTGCCATAAGTACTTTGCCACCGTCAAGCGGTAACACGGGCATTAAGTTGAACAGCACAATGATCCGATTCGCTTCTGCAAAATAAGACCACCATTCTGGATCACCAATACCTAAAGTCGTCATGAGCATGGATAAGACAATCATCCAAATATTTTGTAACGGGCCCGCCAACGCCACCACTAATTCCTCGCGAGCAGGCACAGCCCCAGGACCATCAACTTCAGCAACCCCCCCAAATGGAAGTAATTGCACCATGCGAACATGCCATCCAAATGAACGTGCAGCAGCCACATGCCCGAGCTCATGAATAAGCACAATTGCAAACAGAGTGATCATCTCAACAAAATAACCCGCAAACACGGATAAAATCAACATCAGAACAAACAAGGGATGTAACCGAAAAATGATTCCGCGAACTTTAATCAAAGGAGATCACGTCCGTCGGATCGACGTAAAGACCATCTTTCATAACGGTAAAATAAAAAAGCCCGACACGTTGTGCACCGGACCGTTCTTCGCCGGCTCGCGCCACCTGACCGATGACTTCACCTGCTGTTATCCATTGATCTTTGGTCCATTTCCCTGGACGCATACCCCCATATGTTGTCACAAATCCACCAGTATGGCGGATAGTGACAACATACCCCATAGATTCCCGCAAGCCGGCTGACAGAACAATCCCATGATCAATTGAAGCTACTGCAGCACCGTCTATCGTTTGTAACAATACGAAAGGGTGACCGGTCGCATAGGCTTCCGCAATTTCGCCCTCTACCGGCATATGGAGAGACCGGCCTGCCGGAGCAATTACATTGTCAGAGTGATGTTTTGTACGAAAAGCAGGAAAAAATGTTGGTGTCCCGCTAAATGTCTGATCATACCAAGCAGCAACCGCTTCAAACCTTATGTCATCTGTTAATGACGAATGAACGAAACGTTTTGCCTCCAGTGTCCAAGGTGTATTCACTCGGAACAAGATCAGAATTAAGACATAAATCATGATGCAAATGGCAAACTGTGTAAGCCATTGTCGCCTCGAAGGACGGAATCGGATCTCACGTTCATCCACTTCGAATCACTCGCCCCCTCCTGCTTGTACTTATTCTTATGAAGGGGAGAATTTGAATATGAACGGAAATATCGTCAGCGAGTCATGATTAATCGTCGTCAAACATGGAACGATTCTGATTGTGCACCTTAACACTAAGCGCTATCCCCACAGAAATCATATTGATTAAAAGAGAGGTGCCACCATAGCTAATAAACGGTAATGTAATGCCCGTTACAGGCATAATGCCAATAAGCATTCCTATATTCTGGAAAATTTGAAACACAAACATCGATATGATGCCGACAATCATGTAGG